>JANYBQ010000277.1 GCA_025360705.1 Betaproteobacteria bacterium
GCCGCGTGAAGCCGCCTTTGGCGCTCGTCCAGAACCCCTTCAAGAGCTTGATGTCGGGCCGAAATCAATGCGTCTGAGTCCATCCGCCAAGTCTATACCTTGGCGATAAATAGTCTACGTAATTATTTTATGCTTCCTAAGTGCAAAATCATATACGCCTGGGCCTGGGATGAACCCAAAGCCGGTGCCAGCAAAGGCTGGATTCTCAGACTGCTGAGCGCCAAACTCACCCGTTGCAGGGGATGGGCCAATGCGCTTGCTGGTGCCGCTCCAGAATTCGGTGTCAGGCCATTGCGTCAACGCGTTAAAAATCGTGAAGCTGGTGCCGGCAGTGGGGTCCGTGTCGACAGACAACTGAACAAGAACGTCAGACAAAGTCATGGATCCTGTGCCGTCGGCATCCGTGTTGACGGAAAGCTCGTAGTTCCAGGTCGCTTTCGGGCCACCGGAGCAAAGCGGATTGCAAAGTCCTTGGGCGGTCGAATAAATACCGCTGGAGCCGTTTATCGTGGCTCCTGTTCCCCGGTTCTTTGCACGCAGAGCCACCTCGACATTGTTGGCGGTATTAATGGTCCAGTTCCCATTCACATTGCCCGAGCCGAAATAGACACCTGGTGCCGCAATGTTGCCATAGGCGGGCACAGCTAGCGCGGCCCCTGAATAACAAAGCGCCACCGACGAGACCAAGAGAATACGTTTAAAAAATGATGACTGCGTCATGCTAATTACCCTTTCTTGTTGAACCTTAAATTCTGCAAAATTAAATCCCTGCGTTGATAGACTTGTTAGCTTGGTAGACAACAACGAGACAGGTTTAGAAAGAGAGGCAAGAATCAAGCAACACTCTATAAAGCAATTACTGGTAGGCGGCAATTTTTAATGAAATCAATGCCCACACATAGAGTCTTCAGGGTGAGTCAGCGAGTTGCAAGGCCTCGGAAAATCACGAGTGTAAACAGACCCGACATTCGGTTCACCTCATGTCCGCGTTATGGGTTCGGCAATTATGTTGGCCCGCTCGGTTAGTTGATTGCATTCAATTTTGCATGGGCTTGTTCATTTTGCGTTTTGCCAGCCCATGGCCAAAGTAAGTCAGCTCATGATTTCCAACATCCTGCTGAACCAAACCGACACGCCCAAATTCCAGTCCATCGCCGCCGACCTGGCGCAGGCCATTCTCAACGGCCAATTGGTTGCTGGCGAAAAACTCACGCCGCAGCGTCGCGAACCCGGAGCAACAAGCGCCGTCTCGTATATCGACATGGCGCAGAACGTGGCCATTCCTACCGACGACGACGGCGCGCTGCTACGCGCCATGGCGACCTTGAGCCAGTCGGGCGCCCACATCGACGAAGTGCTCAAGTACCAGCCCGAGGCAGGAGCGCAACGCCACCACCAGATTGGAGCGCAGTGGCTGACCCGCTTCGGCACCGGCGGTGCCTGGAACCGCGTCATGGTGACGCACGGCGCGCAACACGCGATTGCAGGCGTGCTGCGGACCGTGATGCGGCCGGGCGACACGCTGCTGACCGAGTCGCTGAGTTACCCCGGCATGCTGGCGCTGGCGCGTTCGATGCGACTGCAGGTTATTGGCGTGGAAATGGACGACCAAGGCATGCTGCCAGACGCACTGGACCGCGCCGCGCAAACCTTCAACAGCCGCACGTTGTTCTGCTCGCCGACGCTACACAACCCGACCGGCAGCAGCATGTCGATGGAGCGCCGCGAAGCGATTGCCGCAGTCGTCCGGCGTCGCAACCTGTTGCCGATGGAAGACGCGGTGCACGCCGCGGCGCTCACGCATCCCCTCCCGGCACTGTGCACGCTGGTTCCGGAACAGTCGTTCCTGGTATCGAGCTTCAGCAAGGTCATGGCGCCAGGGCTGCGTGTGGGTTATCTGGAAGCATCGCCCCGATGGCTGGACAAGGTCGCCGCCAGTATCCGGGCGGACTGCTGGATGGTGGCGCCGCTGATGCCCGAGATCGCCACGATCTGGCCGGAGACCGGTGAGGCGGAACACCTGATCGGCCTGCAGCGTAACGCGATTGCCGAACGGCTGGCCGAAGCCAAACGCCTATTGGCCGGCATCGATATGCGCTGCGCTGAGCATTACCCGCATCTGTGGCTGCCGCTGCCCCAATCCTGGCGTGCCGGGTCTTACGCTGCCAGTTTGCGCCAGGCCGGCGTGTTGGTGCGCACCATGGACCACTTCGCGGTCGGTCGCGCCGTTACACCACACGCCGTGCGTATCGGCCTGAACAAGCCCGCGTCCATGGAGCAATACGCAGCGGTTTGCGGACCATCGTGGCGGTATTGAACGATCCGCCGGTGGTTCTGATGGACCCTTGACCGATGGTCGGTACGGTAGAGCAAACCAAGCCTTGCCCGCGTCTTGGTATCGACGCTCCTGCTCACCGGCTCGCCCCTGTCTCCAGCAAGTCTACGATGGCTGCGACCACCTGCGCGTGGCGATTCGCTCCAAGCCGCCCCATGGCGCGCTCAAACAGGCTTTCGTTTGCGGTGAAAAGCTTGCTGACGCGCGCATAGCTGATGCGCCGCAGGCCACCCTCGGAAAAGTCCTCCTCCACGACCATGATTGCGCCGGGATCGGCATAGGGGTTACTGGTGATCTGGCACAGCACCCAATCTCCCTTGCCTGCCTCGGCCAGCAAGAGGGCCGGGCGCAGCTTGCTTTCCGAGAGATCGGAAAACGGGAAGGGCAACAGGATTACTTGCCGGGTTGCAAATGTGCCCATGCGGCTTCTTCCTCTTCGCGCAGCCAATCTTGCGCCAGAACGGCTTCGCTCAGGCTTGCGCCGCAAAATGCCGTGTCCGCTGGTTGCCCATCGTCGGTAAAGGTGACCAGCACGCGGCACGGCGCGCGACCTGGTATCGCGGGCAGGTCCAAAAACTGAAGACTGCCATTGGGCTGTAAGACGGCTTCATAAGTTTGCAGCATGAATCACGCTCCTTCGCGTTTGAACTGAAGAAATGCAACGTACTCGCCTTGCACGTGTATTTGTGATCTTCCTATCGTAATTCTCCCAGCTATTTTCGGATCGACCGGCCCGACTCTACCGTCCTTGGCCATCTACTTACCCTGCCGCATCCGGCCGCCCGACGGCTTCGGCCGTGATCACGGCTTCGAGCAGGCCCAGGTCACTGACCGCGTTGGGCAACATCTGCTTCCTGACACTGACCTTGACCTGCGGCTCGGAGGCGCCCATGGCGATGACCGCGTCGCGCGCGGATTGGCGCGCCAATTCGCTGGCGGCTTCCAGTGCCGCTGCCGGGTTGTCGAACTCGCGGGTGCCGGCCGTCGAGTGCAGCAGGAACTGGCCGCTGCCGTCCCCATCAACCCGCACAATCACCGTTTGCGCGACCACACCGGTAGCTGCCCCCACCGCATTCGCCACATCGCCAAACTCCGGAAAAATAATCTCGCACCCCAGGCGCCGGGCCACCTCGGGGTAATACACGCCGACCGGGCCGCCCACCGCCACCACCGGCACGGTAGGGGCAACGCTGATGCGCACCAGCCCCAGCGTGCCTGCGCCGGCGCACACGGCACGCATAAGCTTGCCTTCGCTCAGATGTTCACCCACGGCGGTGTCCAGAATCGCCGCTGCGCTCAGGCGCACGGTTTCGCTCCAGACATCGCGCGCGAATTTTTCGGTGCGCTCGGGCGTGGGGAATTTCATCTCGCGCAATCGGCTGCCGAGTTGCGCCGCCATCAACGCGGCGGGCGCCGACCAGTTGCTCTGCAGCCCCAATACATGCGCCGCGTCGGACGGCGTAAATCCGCCGATCTGCAACAGCCCCTTGCGTTTGAGCGATGCCACCGCGCGGTGGCCGCTGGGGGAACCGGCCAGGCGACGCAAGGCCTGCGGCTCCTCCCGCACCTGGTCCAGCAATTCGCGTTCGCGCGGGCTCAGGTCGGCCGATGGCGCCGCGCGTTTGGCGCCAAACGGCAGCAGCACGAAACGTCCGTGCAAGGAACTGCCGCCTTCGACGTCGGACAGGTCGGCCTCCAGCAGCTTCAACACTTCGGGGTAACGCGCTCCAAGCAGCGACACCGGCACGATGCGCTGCGGTCCCACCGTGATCTTGCCGTGGGCTCCGACATGAATTTCGCTGTCGCCACCCAGTCCGATAGTGCGTACATCGATCGCACGCACCATGGTGCGCCAGCCGCCCACCTCGGCGCCCTGCTCTGTTACCTGCGGCCGCCCGTCCTGCAATATGCCCAGGTCAGTGGTAGTGCCGCCCATATCGGACAGGATAAAGTTGTCCAGCCCCGACAACCAGCGCGCGCCAACCAGGCTGGCAGCCGGTCCGGACAACACGGTTTCTATCGGCCGTGTAGCTACGCTCTCGGCCAGAGCCAGCGTGCCGTCGCCCTTGACGATCATCAGCGGGCAGTCGATGTGCAGTTGCTTCATGGACCGGTTGACGGCTTCGATCAACGTCGATACACGCGCAATCAGCCGCGCATTCAAGGTCGCCGTCAGGGCGCGGCGCGGCGCATCGAGCGATGACGACAGCTCGGTCGACACGGTGACCGGCTTGCCGGTGCGCGCCACGATCAGGTCGCGTGCCGCGTGCTCGTGCGCGGCGTTGCGCACCGCAAAAGTCGATGCGACTGCAAATGCATCGACCTTGCCCGCGATGCGTTCCAGCGCCGCTTCAAGAGCCGCCAGATCGAGCGCTACCGGCGCATCGCCGTTGTAGTCGTGTCCCCCGGCAATAACTTCCACCGGTATGCCGGGAAAGGCCCTGGCGATGCCGGTGCGCTCAACCATCGCGGCGTCGAACCCAACCAGGAACACGCCGACCGCGCTGCCATGGCCCTCGACCACCGCGTTGGTTGCCAGCGTGGTGGATACCGACACCAGGCGGATGTCCTGCGCACGCAGGCCCTGGCGCAACTGCGCTAGCGCCTTGGTAATGGCCTCGGTAACGCCAATGGCCAGGTCGCCCTTGGTGGTAATGGCCTTGGCGCTGGCCACTACCTTGTGGCCATGGGCCTCGATGATCGCCGCGTCGGTATAGGTACCGCCGGTGTCCACACCGATCAGGTACAAAGAGGTAATTGGGTTGGGAAGAGCCATATGGGGGCGGTTGAGAACTCAGCGATTGACTCAGCCGTGCGGGCTGAGCGGGTTGAAGCCTCGCGAGCCATTCGACTGAACTCAGGGCGAACGTAAATCGGTGTCTCGCGTACTGTGAAAAGCCCACTAGGATACTTGACACGATGCATCCGCTTTTTCTACACCGGCTTTGCCACACCCCCGCATGATCCGTCTTGTGCGTACCGATCTAGGTGGTGTCTTACCCTTCGGCACCGGCGTCTCCTTGTTAAGCCTGCTGGTGATGAGCGACATCCAGGTCGTCGATACGCTATCGCCGGCGCGTTGCGAATGGGTCGAGTTGCTGGCCAGCGAGCCGCTCTGGCAACCGATGCTGCATATGCACCGGCCCTACGAAGCGCTGACGCATTGGGCGTTTGCCGCGCACGTGGACGCAGCGCGACGCAATCCGCATGCTCCCGGCAGCCCGCGTCCCTACGATCTGTGTCTATGCCTGGGCGACAACATCGACAACGCGCAACGCAACGAGTTGGACGCCTTTCTCGATATCCTGGCTGGTGGACGCACGCGGTTATCCGCGCGTGGTGGCGTGCATGAACCAGTCACGCAAACTGGTTCCGGGATACGTCCTGGATCTCGCCCTGGCTCCGTTACCGGCCCGTGGCCCTACTGGTGCCCGGAGCCCGCTGTGCCCGACCTCTGGAAGCCGCTGGGTTACCCGGTGGTGCCAGGTTTTGTCGAGCGCGCCAGCGCCGAGCTGGCATCCCAAGGCCTCGGTTTTCCATGGGCCTGCCTGCCCGGCAACCATGACGTGATGCGCCAGGGCACTTCGCTGCCCGAACCGGATATCGAGCGCATCGCCATCGGCAGCCACAAAGCGCTGTTTCGGCCCGACGGATTCGATCCGCTGGACCCTCTGAGTTTGTACGTTGACGAGCCGGCCGTTTTCTCGCGCGGCGCCGGCCGCCAAGTGCCGGCGCTGGCTTCGCGCCGCGCGGTCGGCCGGCATGAGTGGATAAGCGCCCACCTGGAACGCGGCGCCGCCGGTTACACCCCCCACCACGCGCAACAGGGCAATACCGACGCCGTGATCGACACCGAACATGTACGCCTCGTCATGCTGGACACCAACCATCCGGCAGGCGACTACCAGGGCAGCCTGGGCACTGCGCAACTTGAATGGCTGGACGCGCAATTGTCCGATGTAGATACGCAGCCGGGCCGCATCGCCGTCCTGGCCAGCCACCACGGATCGGTGTCGCTCGTCAATACTCGTGGGGTCGATCCGCTGCGCCTGCACGCCGACGCCTTGACCGCGGTGGCGCATCGCCATGCCTGCGTGGTCGCCTGGCTGGTCGGCCACCGCCACCTGCATGAGATCCGGCCGCATCCGGGACCGAAAGGCGGATTCTGGGAAATATCCACCGGCTCGGTCATCGACTGGCCGTCGCAGACACGTTCGGTCGAGTTCATCCGCCATGCCGGCGGGGCGCTGGAGATCGTCTGTACGCTGCTGGACCATAATGCGCAGCCCGGCAGCCTGGCCCATCTGCACCATGATTTGGCACGGCGCTTCGCGGGCACGGAGTGCGACCGCATGCAAGGGCGGCCCGTGGACGGCAATGTGCGTTTGTTACGGAGATAACGAGGCCTCTGACAAACAAGTTTAGAATTCTCCCAAAACGGGAGAATCGTGTTTGCGAGTGATTGCCAAAAGTACCCTGGTCAAATTTTGGAGTCAGCCAAACTATGCCGACTCGAAAGGTGGCTTGCAGAGCTGGCATGACGAAGTAACCAAGGCAAACTGGAAGACGCCACAGAACGTCAGAGAGCAATACAGCAGCGCAAGTATTTGTGGCAACAATCGGATGGTCTTCAATATCGCCGGAAACAAGTACCGCCTGATTGTGGAAATGCAATATCGAGCGGGGATTGCATGGGTGAAATTTATTGGAACCCATGCGCGGTATGACCAGATCAATGTGGAGAGTGTCAATGAATATTAGGCCCATCCGAAGCGACGACGATTTGCGCGCTGCTTTTAAACAATTGGAACTGGTATTCCAGGCAAAGGAGGGAACGCCAGAAGCGGACGAGATGGAGATTCTTGTGACGCTTATCGAAGCCTATGAGCACAAGCATTTTCCGCTGGGCCCAGCGGACCCGGTCGAAGCGATCAAATTCAGGATGGAGCAACAGGGGCTTACGCCAAAGGACCTTGAGATCTACATTGGCCCAAGCGGTCGAGTGTCAGAGGTACTAAGCCGCAAACGGAGGCTTAGTTTGCAGATGGTGAAGCGGCTGCACGACGGTTTGCATATCCCCTACGAAAGCCTGCTGTAGGCTGCATAGGGTGCAGTAACTGTTTTGGGCAGCCCGGCCCCTTGGCGCCCAGGGTCCACCATCTCTCTGCAACGCTAGAAAAAGGTCTGGCCCGCCGTTCACAATACACCCCTTCAACAATTGAAAAAATCAGCGAAGGGTGGAATGTGTTCAAGAACGTGATGATGTATCGGGTGGTGGGCGAATGGACTTCAACGCAGGCGCAGTTGGAAGAAGCGCTGCAAGGCGACCGTTTTGTGCCGTGTGGCGCGTCGCAGGAAAAGTCTGTCGGCTGGCTGGAGCCGCGTGGCCTAGCCCACGGTCCCTTGCTGGAAGTGGTCGGTGGGCAATGGCTGCTCAAGCAGATGGTCGAGGTCAAGGCGGTGCCAGCTTCGGTGGTCAAGCGCAAGGTCGAGGAGCGCGTGGCGCAGATCGAGGCCGCCACCGGACGCAAACCCGGCAAGAAGGAAATTCGCGATTTGCGCGACGACACGCGCCTGGCGTTGCTGCCGATGGCCTTTACCAAACAATCCAGTGTGATGGTGTGGATAGACCCGAAGGCGCGTTTGCTGGTGCTGGATGCCGGCAGCCAGGGCAAGGCCGATGAAGTGATGACAGGGCTCGTCAAAGCCATTGACGGGCTGGCGGTGCAACTGGTCAATACCCAGACCTCCCCGGCGGTGGCCATGTCGGCCTGGTTGTCGACGCAGGAGCCACCCGCAGGCTTCAGCGTGGACCGCGAATGCGAACTCAAAGCTGCCGACGAGTCCAAGGCCGTGGTGCACTATACGCGCCACGCGCTGGACATCAACGAGGTCAGCGGGCACATCGCCATGGGCAAGCTGCCGACCCGCCTAGCCATGACCTGGAATGACCGGCTGTCGTTTGTATTGACCGACGCGCTGCAACTCAAGAAGCTGGCGTTTCTGGATGTGGTGCTGGAGGGTACGCCTGCGTCACCCGCCGACAAAAAAGATGACGGTTTCGATACCGACGTGGCCATCGCTACGGGGGAATTGGCCGGCATGTTGCCCGAATTGCTGGAAGCGTTGGGCGGCGAAATGGTGTCGCCCGCGGCCCTCCCGGAGGCTTCAAAGATCGCGTAACAAAGCGGGTCGGGCCTCCAAAGAGCTTGTTGCCCGGACCGGCTGTTAGAGTAGCCCCACCTTATGGACAGCCATCTTTACGCCGCATGAAAACCATCAAAAAATTCCCGCGCAAAGTCAGGGAAATTTCCAACACTTTCATCACCCTGCCCGATGGCACCCAACTGGCCGCGCGCATCTGGATGCCGGTGGATGCCGAGCAAAAACCGGTGCCGGCGATCCTGGAGTACCTGCCTTACCGCAAACGCGACGGCACCCATGTACGCGACGCGCTGACGCACCCGTATATCGCCGGCCACGGTTACGCCTGTGTGCGGGTGGACATGCGCGGCAACGGCGACTCGGACGGCCTGATGCTGGACGAATACACCCAGCAGGAACTCGACGATGCGGTCGATGTCATCGCCTGGCTGGTGGCGCAGCCCTGGTGCACCGGCAAGGTCGGCATGATGGGTATTTCCTGGGGTGGCTTCAACGCGCTGCAGGTGGCGGCCCTCCAGCCGCCCGGGCTCGATGCCGTGATCACCCTGTGTTCGACCGACGACCGATACACCGACGACATCCACTACAAGGGCGGTTGCCTACTCAACGAGAACCTGGGCTGGTCGGCCACCATGTTCGCCTATTCGTCGCGACCGCCGGATCCGGCGCTGGTGGGCGATCGCTGGCGCGCCATGTGGCTGGAGCGGCTGGAGAACGAGCCGCTGCTGGCGATCCCGTGGCTGGAGCATCCGCACCGCGACGCGTACTGGAAACACGGCTCGGTCAATGAGGACATCGGCGCCATCAAGGCCGCCGTGCTGGCGGTGGGCGGCTGGAACGATGCCTATACCAACGCCGTGCCACGGCTGGTTGGCAGCGTGCGGTCGCCGGTCAAGGGCATCATCGGCCCCTGGGCGCACAAGTACCCGCATTTCGCCGTGCCAGAACCGCGCATCGGCTTTTTGCAGGAAGCACTGCGCTGGTGGGACCAATGGCTCAAGGGCATCGATACCGGCGTGGAAAAAGACCCCGCGTTTCGTACCTACATCATGGACGTGGGCCGACCGGGTGCCTCGGTGGCGTATATTCCGGGCCGCTGGGTCAGCGACCAGAAATGGCCGTCCGACAGCCTCGACCTGCAACGCCATTACCTGAACGCTGATGGCCTGGGTTTGACCAAGGGCGCCCGCGACAAACGGGTGTTGTCGTCGCCGCAGACCACGGGCACCGACAGCGGCGAGTACTGCATCATCTGGATGGGGCCGGAGTTTCCGGGCGACCAACGCCACGATGATTCCGGCTCGCTGACATTCGACAGCGCGCCACTGGTCAAAGACATCGATTTGGTAGGCGCGGCGGTCCTCCATCTCAAGGTCAGTACGGACAAGCCGGTAGCGCAGGTGGCGGTCCGGCTGAACGCGGTCTGGCCCGATGGCGCCGTGTCGCGTCTGAGTTACGCCGTGCTGAACCTGTGCCACCGCGACAGCCACGAAAACCCGCAACCCATGGAGCCCGGCAAGACCTACACCATCAAGGTCCAACTGGACGATGTGGCGTACACGGTCCCAAAAGGCCACAAGCTGCGAGTTTCGATTTCCACCAGTTACTGGCCATTGATCTGGCCCACGCCTGAACCAGTGGCGCTTACCGTGACCGCCGGAGCAAGTTTTATCGACCTGCCGGTACGCAAGCCCAGGCGTGGTGAAAAAGCACCGGTGTTTGCACCCGCCGAGGCATCGCCTGCGGTTGAGCTAATCCAGGTCGCCAAACCTTTCAACCAGCGCAACGTCACTATCGACCAGCGCACGGGCGAACAGCGCCTGGTGATCGTCGACGACTTCGGTCGCAGCACAATTGCTGAACACGGCATGACCAGCTGGGCCTGTGGCCGCGAGACCTACACCATCCACCCCGACGACCCTTTGTCCGCCAGGGCCGAGTGCCACTGGAGCGAGGAACGCTCACGCGGCAACTGGAAGGTGCGCACCGAAACCTGGTCCGCCATGACGGCCAGCAAGACACACTGGCACGTGACCGGGCGGCTGGAAGCCTATGAAGGCGATGTGAAGATTCTGACGCGAGAGTGGGACTGGAAGATCAAGCGCAAGCTGGTGTAGTCAAGCCAGGAAGCAGCTGCTCGGCCATGGCATCGAGCCGCTGCTTGACAGCTCTCCAGCGTGGCATGTGGGCATCCAGGGATTCGTAGAAACGGGTGCTGTGGTTATGGTGACGCAGATGGCATAACTCGTGCAGCAGCACATAGTCGATGCATTCGCGCGGGGCCCTGACCAGATGCGGATTGAGGGTGATGCGGCCGGCCGGCGAACAACTGCCCCACTGCACTTTCATGTTCTGTAAGCGCAGGGCAGGAGGTTGTCGTACCCAGCGCAGGGATGCCGCGATGGCCGTGACTCGCTCCCTGAAAACCGCGCGCGCGCGAACGCGAAACCATGCGTCCAGTTGCGCGCGAACCAGCTCTGGCTCTCGCTCCGGCACCGACACCTCGATAAAAGGCCCTCGCATCCGCACCTTGGCGGGACCGCCGACAACAAGTAACACCTTCAGCTGGTAGCGCCGGCCCAGGTAAAAGAGCGACTCGCCGCTTACGTATTCGCGCGGCAGCATATGCGCCAGCCTGGCGCGAATCGCCGCTAAATGGTTGCTTATCCAGCGTGCCCGCTTCTTGACGGCCAACAGAACCATATCCGCTGATGCGCCAACCGGCGCGTCCACCACCACGCAGCCATCGGGTTCTACGTGAATCGCTACGCGGTTCAGCTTGCGTTCGGCTTGTTGTCGAACCGCGAAGCGGATGACTTCGTCCCCGTATCTGAATCTGCCCGTTTGCTTCAAGACCTGCTCAACCCAATTCGCGTGATCTGGATTACCTGCTCCACCACGGCCTTTGCGTTGTCCAGGCCCAATGCGCCAAACAACAGCGGCAACACAGCCTTGCGTATGGCAGCCTCTATGTTCTGTGGGTTGAGCGAATTCTCCGCAACCGCGTTGCGCACGATTCCGTCCATGGCAAGTGCATGCCCGGTCAAAGTGCTCCGCATGGTCGCGTCCAAAGCCGCATAAACATCCTCTCCCAACACAAGGCGCATGGCGCCAAAGTAGGCGCGGGCATGGGGTTTGTCCAGTAGCGCATCAGGCATACCCGCAGTAACACGCGCCTCGACTTTTTGCTCGAACTCCTTGAACAAGGCGTATTGCTTGAGCGGGTGGTCGAACATGGCCTCGGCCTCCGCGATGGCTTGCCTGAGCAGTTCACCAAACACTTTCTGCGCGTAGGGATCGTCGGCCAGCGATTGTTCGATCGTCTTGCGCAGGCGCGTGCGGATCATGTCGGTTTCGTTGCGCGTCTTTTCCGGCGACCATTGCGCAGGATCTTCGGCCTGACCCAGCTGGTGTACCAGGTACACACCCTGCGGCTCGCGGACCTCGTTGCCAATTACCTGTTTGTCCACCAGGCGGCGGATCTGCTCTTCATAGGTGCTGTAGTCCACCGTTTCCATCGCGTCACGCCTGGCCGTCTGTCTGAGCCCGGTGAAAAACTGTAAGTCACCCTTGTATCGCGCAATGAGTTCCTCGGAAAAACTCCTGTCCTCGAAAAAGCTGCGCGAAGACAAAGCCGTTTGCAGGCACAAGCCAAAGGCGGTCAGCGCCTCGTAGAAATCGTCACGCAGCTTTTGCCGCTCATCGTATTCCTCGCCGTCCGTGCCGGTCACGAACTTCGGGCTGAGCACCTGCCGGTACTGCTCTCGGTCGAGCCGGTTCTCCACGCCTTTGAAGAACGACCACAAGCGGTCGTGCAAAGCAGGCAGACGTTTGTATTCGGTGCTGAACTGCTGGTACAGACCCTCAATATCCGCCATATCGAACCCACCCTGCGTACGCGTTTCCAGGTCCTGGTAGGCGCGGATGGCGGTGTCCAGCTCCTTGAGAATCCCCCGGTAGTCCACCAGCACGCCATAACGCTTGGCGTCATGCAGCCGGTTCACACGGGCCACGGCCTGGATCAGGTTGTGTTCCTTGAGCGGCTTGTCGATGTAAAGCACCGCGTTACGTGGCTCGTCGAAACCGGTCAACAGCTTGTCGACCACGATCAGCAGGTCGGGTGAGCCGTCAGTGGCAAAGTCGTTGAGCACACGTTTCTCGTAGCTTTCGGCGTCAGCGCCATGCAGGGACAGGTGCTGCTTCCACCACTTTTGCACTTCGGGCATGGCGTCCTCGTCCACC
>JANYBQ010000302.1 GCA_025360705.1 Betaproteobacteria bacterium
GTTGGTAGGGACCTACCAACTGTCCCTACTGCTCGGCCATGCGGTGAAACAGATCACCCCACAGACTCGCTTCGTTCTTCTGGTCCTCGTGCAAGGACGGGCTCGTCATGCCAGGAGGACTACGCATCCACTACCCCGACCTACGCAAAGTCAGACCCGAACAGCCTAGCCCCTTCGAGTTCGAGTGGGAGTTCTGGAACGGGCGCGATCGAGAGCGTATCGGGCTGCGCTTCTCAACAAACAACAACTCGGATAAGCCATTGATTTAAAAGGAGTTTCTTCAATTTGACGGTTTATTTGCAAGCTCATTCGCAAATAAACCTGGCGTCTCCGCCGGTACTTCGGGCTTGGTATAGGCCGCGTTGCGGCGCCCTCGGTCCGGCAAGGCCAGCAGAACGCCTTGGTCCACCCAATCCTTGAGCATGCGCGAAGCCTCGGTAATGTCGACCTCAGCGATCTTGCGCAAGTCGCTGTTGCTGATGGGCCCATTACGGTCAATCCAGTCGCTCACCTGTGTCCACACCGGAGGGCGCTCTTCATTCAGCAAGGTCACCACCACGGCCTCATGCGTCGCCTGCACCACCTGCTGATATTGCGGCGGGTACAACTGGGCCTGCACCATTTCGGCGAACATCATGGGCACGCCTTCATTCAAATCGAAGTTAGGTGGCCGCGGGAAATCGCGCAGCGTCTTCACGATCAGCGGATTACGCGCCTTGGAACCCGCCTTTTCCACATTCGCCGGGGTAATGTTCCCAGGGAACACGCCCGGGCTGTCCACCTCAAGCCGGTCGTCGAAGATGCGAATGAAGATGTCGCGATTCAGCCGGTAGTCCCGGTGAATCACGGCATTGACAATGGCCTCCTTCACCACCCGCTCGGGGTAGCGATGTTGCGCCTTGAAGCCGCTCGACGCCAGTTCCACCCCCTCGGCCAATTCATGCAGCACGGCTCGCACCGTATCGTCGATCAGCCGAATCAATGGGCCGCGCAGTGTACGCGGTAGCTTTCGCATGTTGGGCTGCGCCCCGGCTAGCACCGCTTTGCCCTTGTAGATCATCAGCCGGACTTCGGCACGTGTACCCTGCGTCGCAAGCAAGCCGCCCGGCTCCTCGGCGAACAGCAGCACTGCCGCGCGGCGCGGTTGCCATTCGCCATCCACTCTTTCAGCTAGCCCGAGCTGCGCCATCTGCTCGGGCAAGGCCCTCGCACGGCCAAAGCCGCGCTCGGCGATGAACTCAGCCCAAGCTGGCGTGTCGAGCAACGCCCAATCCACAGGCACCGCCTCGCTCTCGGCGCTTTTCACACCGCGCTGATAAGACAGTTCCGCAATCTCCACCGCTGACATCGGGCGGTTGCTGGCATCCAGCCGCATCCAGGTGCCATCGTCCACGATGGAATGCACCTTGTCGCTCTTCTGCGCCTGCACCAGCACGACATGACCTACCGTGCCATCGCGCAACATGCAGGGGACGCGCAGGAACACGATGCCGTCAATCGCTGGACTGAACTGCGTACGCACCTTGCGTTGCAATTCATCCAACGCCTCGGGGTTCTCTTGCACGCCGTGGAGCCGCTGGGTACCCTTGGCCTTTGCCGGGTCTTCCACTCCGAGCGCCAGCGTACCGCCTTCGGTATTGGCAAAGGCGCACAGGGTCTCCAGCGCCTTTTGCACCATCTTGCCGGAGACGCGTTTCACATCGAGCGTGCGGCTCTCCGCCGTGGCAAGCAGGCGGGCGACGAGGGACGCCGCTTGAGCGGGGCTGAGCTCAATCATTCGCGTCCACCTCCCGCGCACCGCTGACGCGCCAGGGCGCGCAAGCCATCTTCGTCGCGCCCGGTGGGAATGCCGAACGTGATTTGCTCCTTCAGGTGCTCGGCAAAGCGCGTGATCAGGCGCGTAGCTGTGGCGTTATCCAGCGGGACTGCACCGTTGGCGGTTTGATATATCGCCTTGATGTCGTCCTGTGGCGGACGCTGCATGCCGATGAGGACTCGGCAAACCTGGCCGTTTGCTGGCACCCACTGCGCAACGACATCATCAATCGCCTGCCAACCTCGTAGATTGAAATATCCAATGCAAAAGTCTGCGTGCGTGGACTGGGTGAGCGTGGGCCTTAGCGTGTCGAGCAGCTTTTGGTCTATGTTGTCAAAGATGCGCGGCATGTTGGTGAGCGTCTCCCTCTCTGCCGGGGAGAATAACCTTAAATGCTGGGGATCGGCCAGCCGATAGGGTCAGACGGCGAGGCGCAGCGTTCCTATCGGACCATGGGTTGCGGGTCAAGCCTGTCCTGAGCCTGCCGAAGCGGCCCGCATTGACGGACCTTCGCTACCGCAAAAACCCGATATTGCGCGCCTCACGCACCTCGGGCTTGATGCGATGTTCGGCTTCGAGCTGATCGAGAAATTCCAAAGCATCGAACTGCGCGGCCAGGATGTCGACCTGCCGCTTGAC
>JANYBQ010000336.1 GCA_025360705.1 Betaproteobacteria bacterium
CATGCCGAACTACCTTTCCCACCCGGACGATGTGCAAGCAGCGGTGCGCGGTGCGCAGCTGATTGCGCGCCTGGCCCAGACGCCGGCCCTGCGCGGCTTGATCCAGGAGGCCATGCCTCCGGCAGTCGAGACCATGGACGAGGCGGCCATGCTGGATGATTTTCGCGCACGCGCCAGCACCTGTTACCACCCGGTCGGCACCTGCATGATGGGCGACGATGCCAACACCTCGGTAGTGGATGGCAACCTCAAGGTGCACCGCATGGACAAGTTGTATGTAGTGGACGCCTCGGTGTTTCCGACCGTCACGTCGGGCAATACACACGCGCCCACCACGATGGTGGCGCACAAGGGCGCCGACGCTATCCTGCGGGCACACCGCTGATTTTCGAATTCAACCAGGACCACCCATGAAACTCGAATCCATCAAGACCTATGTGGTCGGCAACCCTCCCCCCAGTTTTGGCGGGCGTTATTTTGTGTTCGTGAAGATCCGCACCGCGTGTGGGATCGAAGGCGTAGGCGAGGCGTACGCGGCCACCTTCAGCCCGCACGTCATAGCGGCGATGGCCGAAGACCTGTTTGCCCGGGTGTTCGAAGGCGAAGACCCGATGCAGACCGAAACCTTGTGGCGCCGGGCCTATGGCGAGGGGTATTCGCTGCGGCCGGACATCTCGCTGATGGGCGTGTTGAGCGCACTCGAAATGGCCTGTTGGGACATCACCGGCAAGGCGCTGGAGCAACCGATCTACAAGCTGATGGGCGGGCTGGTCAACCCGCGTCTGCGCAGCTACACCTACTTGTACCCGGATGCGAACGAAGACGAGTCGTTTTACGCCGACCCGGACCGCTCGGCCGAGCGTGCGGCGGTGTATGTAAAACAAGGCTTCACGGCGATCAAGCTGGACCCTGTGGGCGGTTATTCGGTCTTCGATCCGCGCCAGCCTACGCTGGAGCGTCTGGCGCTGTCCGAGCGCTTTTGCAAACAGATCCGTGAAGCCATCGGCGACAAGGCCGACATCCTGTTTGGCACCCACGGCCAGTTCACGGTGTCGGGCGCCAAAAGGCTTGCACGACGGCTCGAAAAATACGACCCGTTGTGGTTCGAGGAACCGGTGCCGCCGGAGCGTCCGGACCTGATGGCCGAAGTGGCGCGGTTCACGAGTATTCCGATAGCCACGGGTGAACGCCTGTGTACCAAGTACGAGTTTGCGCAGGTGCTGGAGACCGGTGCCGCCACCATCCTGCAGCCCGACTTGGGCCGGGTCGGCGGCCTGCTCGAAGCCAAGAAAATAGCCGCCATGGCGGAGGCGCGTTACGTGCAGGTAGCGCCGCATCTGTATTGCGGTCCGATCGCGGCGGCGGCCAATATCCAGCTTGCGGCTTGCATCCCCAACTTCCTGATTCTGGAAAGCATCCAGCAAATGGGCGGCTTCCATGAAAAGCTGCTCAAGACCAAGATCCAGTGGGAAGAGGGCTACGTGATTCCGAGCAAGGCACCGGGCCTGGGCATCGAGTTGAATGAAGAAGTGGCGCTGGCCAATCCCTATACCGGCAAGGGCCTGCACCTGGACATGGCACAGCACCCGCTGGGATATTACTAAGCCCTTACGGGACAGATCACCAAGGCCGAGGGACAGACTCCTTTCCGTTGAAGACGATGAAACATTACCTGAATTTCATTCACAACCAATGGGTGGCATCGGATAACGGTGCCACCTTCAATGTCGACAATCCGTCCACCGAAGCTGTGGTCGCCACGGTCAGCGCCGCCAGTGCAGCGCAGGCGCTGACAGCCTGCGACCACGCGGCAACGGCCCAGCGCGGTTGGCGCAAATGCACAAGCATAGAGCGCGGCAATTATTTGCGCCGCCTCGCCGACGCACTCGACGCGCGTAAAGACGCCATCGGCCAGGCTCTGGCGCTGGAGTCCGGCAAGAGTCTGGAAGACGCGACCAATGAGGCGGTGTACGCGGCCGAGATCACGCGGTACCACGCCGAATGGGCGCGCCGCATTGAAGGCGAAATCATTCCCAGCGACTCGCCCTGCGAAAACCTGCTGCTGCACCGCGAACCGATCGGAGTCGTGGCCTGTCTGATCCCGTTCAACTACCCGGTCTACACGCTGCTGCGCAAGATCGCGCCAGCGCTGATCGCCGGCAACACGGTTGTCGTGCGCCCCAGCAACAACACGCCGTGCAGCGCGTTCGAGGTCGCGCAGGCCGTGCTCGACGCCGGCCTGCCGCCGGGTGTGGTCAACATCATGACCATGGACCATGACGCCGCGCAGGCTATGTGCACGCATCCCAAGGTCGGCATGATCACCCTCACGGGCGGTGTAGCCGCCGGGCGCCGCGTGCTGGACTATTGCAAGGTCAACATTGCCAAACCTTCGCTGGAACTGGGTGGCAAGACACCCGCCATCGTCGCGGCGGATGCGGATTTGGAAAAGGCCGCGAGCGACATCGTGCGGTCCAAGACCACCCACTGCGGGCAACTGTGTACGGCGGTCGAACGTGTCTATGCGCAAGAGCAGGTGCACGACGCGCTGGTCGCCAAGCTGCGGCAAAAATTATCGGAGCGGCAGTTTGGCAATCGTGCCGACCAGCCCGGCCACATGGGGCCGCTGATTAGCGCCGCCGCCCGCCAGGGCATTCACGACATGGTGCAGCGCGCGCTGCGGGATGGCGCCGCGCTGGAATGCGGCGGCACGCTGGCGCAAGGAAAAGGCTTCTTCTACCCGCCCACCTTGTTGACCCATGTGCGCCAGGACTCGCAGATCGTGCAGGAAGAAGTGTTCGGCCCGGTGTTGTGTGTGTTGCCTTACACCACGATAGCCCACGCACTGGAAATGGCCAGCGACCACCAGTTCGGGCTGGCGTCGGTGTTGTACACCGAGGACTACCGCAGCATCATGCAGGCCGGCAACGAGATCGAGGCGGGGGAGTTGTACATCAACCGCACACCCGCCGATCCTTACCAGGGTTACCACGCCGGCTGGAAGCGCTCGGGCCTGGGCGGCGACGACGGCAAACACGGCATGCTGGAGTTCACGCAGACGCGGCTGG
>JANYBQ010000425.1 GCA_025360705.1 Betaproteobacteria bacterium
GCAGCCGCCGCAAGACCTGATGATGCGATCGCACGAAGTCAAGGCGATGCGCCAGGCGGGCATGCAGATTGGCGCTCACACCGTTTCGCATCCCATCCTGGCCCGGCTTACCGACGAACAGGCAAGCGAAGAAATCCAGCGCAGCAAGAGTTTTCTGGAGCAACTTCTGGGCGAGCGTGTGGGCCTGTTCGCCTACCCCAACGGGAAACCGGGTGAAGACTACACACCACAGAGTGTGGAGGTGGTGCGAAGCCTGGGTTTTGACGCTGCCGTCAGCACCAGTTGGGGAGCCTCGGGCACGGGAGATGACCTGTTTCAGCTCCGGCGCTTCACGCCCTGGAACAAGACCCGGTTACGTTTCGGGGCCCGGATGCTGGCCAATTTGCGGACCCGTTGAGTTTGGGCATTGCTGGCTGCGAGGTTTGTCATTGCGGGCCTGCCCCGCAATCCATTTCAGGTTGGTGTAAAAGCGCCCACCATCCGCACCACCTGGGCACCCTGTCAGTTGACAGCCTTGCATTCATCGTTGCCGACGTGTGTGTTTTGCGTTACGACAACGAGACGGGCAAAGGCGACCATCGGCATACGCTGGGTCGCGAGTTGGCCTACGTGTTCGAGTCACCCGAGAAGCTGGTTAAAGATTTTCTAGCTGACGCACGAAAGATCCATCATGAAAACCGTGATTCTTGATGTTCGTTCCGCCGAAGACGCGATGCAAGATTTTGTCAACGTCTGGAAGACTGGCAAGGCCCAGAAAGCCGCGCGCATTTCCTTCGCTACGCCCGAACTCCTTTGGAAAGTTCTCACTGCGAAACGATGGGAGTTGCTCAAAGCACTTTGCGGCGCAGGGCCAGTCACCGTGCGCGAGGCGGCAAAGAAGGTGAATCGCGACGTTAAGGCCGTTCACAGCGATCTGACAGCCCTACGCAGAGCTGGAGTCATTGAGCGTACCGAGTCAGGTCAGGTTGAGTTCCCTTACGAAACTATCAAGGTTGAGTTCATGCTCCGAGCGGCTTGATTGCCTTCCGACCTCACGTTGGTAATTGCGAGTGTCGACTTCGACCACCTGCTGCAGCCCCGCATGCTGGAGCGCCTTGCGCGCCTCACGAAATCGAGCAAGGCCGTGGGTGCGGTGAGCCAAAAGATAGGAAATTCAACCGCCAGAGCTCAGATATCGCAGCACCCGCGGCCATCCTCAAAAGGATAGCGACCGCACCGCCAGCGGGACCAGCGCGCGCGATGTCGGCGCTGGGCACAATGGCGGTCGGCGGCGCATGGATGAACAATACGGCGCCCGCGGCCGGGTCGTCGTAGAGACAAAATTCACCGCATCGCGGCGTGAGTCCGATTCTTGCGCTACACGCGGCCCTTCTCCACGGCCTGGCGCAGCACGGCGTTGACGCGGGTCTGCCAGCCTTTGCCGCTGGCGCGCAGTTTGGCCAGTACGTCGGGGTCCACACGCATGGACAGCATGGGGCGCGCCAGCGCAGCTGCGGGGCGGCCGACCCGGCGCGTCATCAGCGCAAATTCTGCGTCACCGACTTCGTGGGTGTCGGGGTCGGCCGCAATGCCGGCACGGATGCGCGCATCTTCTTCATCGCTTGGCAGGCGCAATACATGCCCGGAGCGCGTTTTAACTGTAGTTTTCTGCATAACGTTTGACCTCTTTGCTTTCGGCCTGGCGCAAGCTGATGACGCGTATGAGGTCATCCTCGCGCTCCACAAACACCACGCAATAGAGCGTGTGGCCAATGGGCGCAAAGCCCACCATGCGCCGCTCGAAATAGTCATGCCGGGTGTCATCTGCATGGCTGATCAGCAAATCCCATTCCAGCGCCTGCGCCACGCCCAATGAAAGACCGTGGTGCCGGATGTTGAGCGCATCTTTTGCCGCGTCGAACTCGATTCGCATGCGATTTAATGTATTGATGTTTATTAATATTGTCAATACATCAATTGAACCGGCCGGGCCGCACCAAGCATAGCCGGGCGGGGTGTGAGTTGGTTCGGTGACCTCTCCGGGTCGGGTACACAGGTCAGCAGCCTTCAGGATGCGGGGCGCTTGTCGGCGTTGGTGAAGGTGCGCCGCACGGCGCGCGCAACGACCTCGGAATCGTTGACAGGGCGGTTCAGCTGCGGCGCCGATCCGGGCGCATCTATAGTCGCCCTACGGGCTCCTTGGGATGCGCCCGGATCGGGGGAAATATGGGATGCTTGCATTTGCACTTTTGTTTGACGGTTGATCTTCATACCTACCTATTTGCTCACTGATTTATCGGGGGTAGGTGTCACACGTCATATTGGCACAGGGGCGACAACGGCTAGTCGTAGTGGCCACAGCGCTGTTCCATCACCGAGGCAAAACGCTGCACCCGATCGACATGCTGTTCTTCGTGCTCAATCGCGAAGCTCGCCCGGCTTTCCTTGATGGTCAACCAAACGGGGCTGCGTTGCAGCACGTCAGCGTGGGTTGTTGACAGGCGGGTTCGCTGTCAGGTAGGTGCCCAAGTCGATGATCGGGACCCAAGGGAAAAGTTATTAAAATACACATAAATGTATTTAAAATATACTCAAATTTAATAGGGGTTTGTGTGTATGCGGACCAATATAGAACTGGATGATGAACTACTTCAACAGGTGCTGACTATAGGGAATTTCAACACCAAAAAGGCTGCCATCCAAGCCGCCTTGACTGACTACTTGAACACGCTTAAGCGACGGCAGCTTTTGGCTTTGAGGGGCCAAGTGCTTTGGCAAGGGGACTTGGCCGTTTTGCGCAGCGACCGTAGCATGACCTCGGCGTCTGGGGCAGTTTGATGCTGGTGGACACGTCGGTATGGATCGACTTTTTAAACGGCCATGAATCTGCACACGCCGACCGTTTGGCGCAGGCTATTGCGAGCGGCGAAGCCATTGCGGTGCCAGGACTGGTGCTTATGGAAGTTTTGTTGGGTCTGAAAACCGATGCGCAGGCTTTCAAAATTGCTAATTTGCTGGATGCTTTTGACCCAGTGGCCGAGCTGCAACGCGCGGGCTATGCGCAGGCAGCTGGTTTATACAGACTCTGCCGGTCTAGAGGGTTCACCGTGCGCTCGGCGATTGACTGCTTGATTGCGCAAATGTGCTTGCGTGATGGCTTGTCTTTGCTAACCAAGGACCGGGACTTTGAGGCAATAGCCAAGTGTTCGCCCCTGCGCCTGGTGGAGGTCTCTCAGCAATGAGTCTTGACACTTGCCTTGACCCCCACGTGATGAAGCTGGCCGCGTAAGATGATGTTTTTGGTGCGCCCCGAGTTGCCCACCGCGTCGGTCGGTTCGTCGTAAGCGATCCGACGCCGTGAAAAAATCTGCATCGTCTGCAACCTGCTCGCAGTGCATCTAAAAGTCAGGGCAAGTTGTTCAAGAAAGCGGAGCCACTTCTCTACACACATTTATCGTTTCAATAGCTTTCGCAGCAGATTTTGGACGTCAGTAATAAAAGGTTTTGGATCATTTATATCCCAGACGTAATAGCGGACTTTTGGTCTGAAAAAGTCGGCCGCGAATCGCATGGTTTCTGCCCATGGGCGAACTTTGAAGGAGCGGTCAACAATCAATTCCGGGTGAAATAAAATCCGCGCGAGCCTTTTGATCTCAGACTGCGCCAGCATCGTTCGAACCAGGCCACGAACCGTTCCGTGGTTGGTATCGATGATGCGCTTCAAGCGCCCATCGAGCGTCGGGGGGCGGCGCAGTTTCATGAAATACAGGT
>JANYBQ010000430.1 GCA_025360705.1 Betaproteobacteria bacterium
AAAGCCCATTGGCCGCAAAAAAACCGGCGGATAGACGTCGTCGATGCCTGGTCTCTACAAAAATCCGCGCTTGGCTCTTGACAGCGCGGACGGCGCCATAAATAATTAGTGACCTAATATAACAAGCTGTTGACCGGCTCGATAAATTGAGAGGTAGGAGACTGGCAATAACCCGGTTTGGGACCGCTGTCGGCGGATGCCAAAAATAACACGCTAGCCTATGTCCGCTCGACCGGACGGGAATGAATGAACATGGAAAGTACTGAACAAAACAAGATGTTGACCCAGGTGGGGCGTGGAACGCCAATGGGTGAGTTGATGCGCCGTTACTGGCACCCCATCGCCGCCGCGGATGAGCTCAGTAAAGACTGGACGAAACGCGTCAGGCTGCTGGGCGAGGACCTCGTGCTGTTCAGGGATCGCCAGGGGCGGCGCGGCTTGATCGCCGAGCATTGCCCGCACCGCAGGGCCTCTTTCGCGTATGGAGTTCCTACCCAGGACGGAATTCGTTGCCCCTATCACGGATGGGAATTCAGTGCGCAAGGTAAATGCCTGAACCAACCCAATGAGAGCGCGGACAACTGCGCCTTCCGCGACAAGGTTGCAACGGACGCTTATCCGGTGGAAGAACTGGGCGGTATGTTATTCGCGTATCTCGGGCCGGAGCCCAGGCCGCTGCTGCCGCGTTTTGATGGTTTTGTGGTCAAGGGCGCAATTCGACTCTTGGGCCGCACCTTGTTGCCGATCAACTGGCTGCAGGCCATGGAAAATTCCGTCGACCCGGTTCACACGGAGTGGCTGCATGGACACCATTACGAGTTTGTCAAGGAGACCGAAGGAGTTCAGGTCGCCATCAGTGCGCACCACGAGAAGATCGATTTCCGCGAATTCGAATATGGTATGACCAAGCACCGCCTTCTGACCGGTCATTCCGAGGAGGGTGATGATTGGAAGATCGGACATCCGATCGTATTTCCCACCATGCTGGCGGTTGGCAATGGTGATGCCCACCTGCGTTCGTACGTGTTCCAGATCCGGGTGCCGGTCGATGACGAGAACACCATGCATATGTGGTACCACGCCTATGTTCCGCCTGCTGGGGCAATTGTTCCCCCTCATTTGCTGGAAAAGGTACACACCCACGAGGTCCCGTACAAGGACGCGCAAGGCAAATATATTGTCGATTTCATCGACGGTGAAGACATGATGGCCTGGATTTCCCAAGGGACGGTCGCGGACCGGAGTCTGGAAAACTTGGGCACTTCGGACAGAGGTGTTGTGATGTTCCGCCGGATGCTCAAACGCGAAATGACCAAAGTGGAAAACGGCGAAGATCCGATGGGTGTTGTTCGCGATCCAGCTAAAAACCAGCAGATTGATTTGCCAAACGAAAAGAAGAAACACCACTTCAGCGATGGCTTCGGAAGCCTGTTGTTTCGCACCCATGTCCGTTACTCTCCCATTGCGCACGAACTGGTGAAAGTTTTCGAGCCGGATGGCACCAAGGCAACAGCCGAAAATCTGATGCTGGCTACGGTAACGGAAGAATCCTGAGCAAGACGGACACCATGAACGCAAACGAGTTCAAGCAAAAGCTGATTGACGCCGGCCGCATCCTGGAGGCCCAGGGCCAGGGCGATCTGACCCGCGGTCACGTTTCGGTCCGCGTGCCCGGAGATCCGACCCATTTTTTCATGAAGCCGCACAGCTACGGCTTCGATGAGATCACCCTGGAGAACATGGTGACCTGCAATCTTGAGGGGGAAAAGGTCGCCGGCGGAGGAAGAAAACACAGCGAGGTATACATCCATTCTGAAATCTTCAAGGCCAGACCGGATGTCAACAGCGTTATTCATACCCACCCTACATATGCCGTCGCGTTGTCCGCAACCGGCCAGCCGCTGAAGCCGCTCAGTCAGGCCAGTGTGTCCTTCTTCGACGGGCTGCCGTATTACACCGACACCATTGAGTTGATTCGGTCCAGGGAGAAAGGAGCGGGTCTTGCAAGGGCGCTTGGTAAATGCAAGGCGGTGCTGCTGCGAAACCATGGCGTCGCCGTTGTAGGCGCCACGATCGAAGAAGCCACCATTCTGGCCATCACGCTTGAAAACGCATGCCGGATCCAGCTTGCCGCGAGCGCCGGGGGGGCATTGGCGAGATGTTCACGCCCGAGCAGGTAAAGCGCCTGTATGACACCGTCACGGTTGGCGAGCACTACGCCATCAACTTCGAGTACCTGCGCCGCAAGCTGGCCGGTGCGAAGATGCATTGACCTTGTGCTGCCAGTTCGGTGCATGGTGCATGCAGGCATCACGCATCCATTGCGCCGTTTGCGATTCAAACGCCAAGTAATGATTCATAAAGCCAAGGAGACGAACATGAAGAGATTGCTGTTGAAACTCATGGTGCCGGCATTGCTGTTGGGCAGCCATCACGCCATGACGCTTGCGGCCGACCCCCCAAAAGGAAGCAGCGCGGTCAACGACGTTGCGATGTACCAGGGCAGCGACCGGCAAGCGCGCTTGGTCGAAGGGGCCAAGAAAGAAGGCGAGTTGTCCGTGTACTACGCCCATCCGATCATTCTGAACATCATGGAGGCGTTCACTCAAAAATACGGGATCAAGGTGAAATCCTGGCGTGGCGGTTCAGAGGCGATGCAGCAAAGAATCATGGCCGAATCCCACGCCGGCAAATTCGACCTGGACATCATGGTCAACACCACGCTCGATACGGAGGTAGACCATCGCGAGAAGTTGCTGCAGGAAGTCCGGTCGCCCTACCAGCAGGATTTGATGGCCAAGGCCGTTCCCGCACACCGGGAATGGGCTGCTTGCATGCTCGATGTCTACACGGTCGCCTACAACACCAAGCTGATAAAAAAGGAAGATCTGCCCAAGACCTACCAGGACTTGCTGGATTCCAAGTGGAAAGGCAAGCTGGGAGTGGAAGCCAACGACCAGATGTGGTTCGGTTCGCTGATGAGCGAAATGGGGGAAGAGCCGACGCGCAAGCTTTTCGACAACATCATTGCCGCCAACGGCATCTCGGTGCGTAAGGGACACTCCTTGCTGACCACGATGGTGGCGTCTGGCGAGGTTCCGCTGGCGTTGACTGTTTACAGCTGGAACCCGGACCAATTGAAACGCAAGGGTGCGCCGATCGAGGCACACTTTATTCCCCCGGTGGTCGGGGCCGCTACCGCTGTGGCGATGCTGAACCGGGCGCCTCATCCGAACGCCGCGGTATTGTTCTACGACTTCGTGCTCAACGAAGGCCAGAAGATGATGGCCGACGCGAGTTACGTGCCGACCAGCAAGAAGGTCACTTCCCCTCTCGCCAATGTTTCCGTGAAGATTGTCGACGCCAACCATGCGCTGGAGATGCAGGACAAGTGGGTCAAGATGTATGAGGACAC
>JANYBQ010000465.1 GCA_025360705.1 Betaproteobacteria bacterium
TTGATGTAGACGTCGGCCAGCAATTCCGCGTCGAGCAAAGCGCCGTGTAATGTTCGGCCTGAGTTATCCACACCCAGCCGGTCGCACAAGGCATCGAGCGAATTGCGTTTGCCCGGAAACATCAACATGACGCGGGGGCAAGAGGCGTTGCTGATCGAGTCGGCGGTTACCCACAGCTTCGACGGCAGTGTTATCGCCGTCGATTTGAGCGTTTTCAATTTGCCGATCCTGCTGGCCGATACGCAGGAACTCGATGCCCATGCCGGGGTGCTGCTTGAGCTCGACAAGGCCAGTGGAGGCAAGACTTTATGGTCCTTGGCGGCATAGGCTTGTGGCATAATTCCGGCCTGTCTTGACGCGGTATCCAAGTGTGTTGAGCTGACAAGTTTAGGGCGGTTAGCTCAGGGGTAGAGCACAGCATTCACACTGCTGGGGTCGGAGGTTCGAAGCCTCCACCGCCCACCAGAACCGTTGCGGTTCCATCTTTATCCGTCTCCAGATATTTACACTGCGAAACGCGCACAACGCCGTCCAGGCCGGGGTGTCTCTCCAATTGATTTACGATACCTTGGTGCATTTGCCTTGCCGCGTATCCTGCGTCTTTTCACGTAGCTCCCATGACTCAACCCGAACTGCAATTTGTCCAGTGTCCCGACGCCAATGGCGGTCATCGAATGGCGTACTGGTCATGGGGTGACGCGGCGGCGCCGCATGTGGTGCTGTGCGCGCATGGCCTGTCGCGCCAGGGAAGGGACTTCGATGTTCTGGCGCGCGCTCTGTGCGCGCGTGCCGATGGCCAGATTCGCGTGGTGTGTCCAGACGTGGTGGGCCGCGGCAAAAGCGATTGGCTCAAGGACCCCATGGGTTACCAGATTCCGGCGTACGCCGGTGACATGCTGGTGTTGTTGGCGCAGCTCCAACCTGCCACGCTGGATTGGGTGGGCACCAGCATGGGGGGCTTGATCGGCATGGTGATGTGCGGTCAGCCCGGGTTGCCGTTGCCGGTCCCGGTGCGCCGCTTGGTGCTAAACGATGTGGGGCCCAGTATCAACTGGCAAGCCATTGTGCGTATCGGCAGTTATCTGGGCAAGGCGGGCTGCTTCGACTCGCTGGAGCAGGCCGCGGCTGCGATGCTGGCAATCTCCGCGGGCTTCGGACCGCACACGCAAGAGCAGTGGCTGGAGCTCTCTCGCCATATGGTGAAGCCGGTTGAAGACACCGCAAGCGTAAATGGCGCGGTTACGCTGCATTACGACCCCGCCATTGCAGTCCCCGTGCGCGCCATGACGCAGGAAATGGCGGCGCAGGGCGAGGTGGCGGTGTGGCGGCTATATGACAACATACGGGCGCAAACGCTGCTGCTGCGCGGCGCCGACTCCGACCTCCTGAGCGTGGAAACGGCCACCTTGATGACCCAACGAGGCGCCAAGGCGCACTTGGTGGAGTTCGCCGGCATCGGTCACGCGCCGACCCTGATCGCTGGCGACCAGGTCGAGTGCGTTACGCGTTTTCTACTCGACCTTTAAACCCTGGAAGCGGATGAAAAGTCTTAACGCCGAGCAGGCCCCGGCCGGGTTGTCCCGCATCAGCGTGGCCGCGGACCAGGATGCGCCCGGACAGCGCGATGTATTGCTGCGCGCGCGCGTATTTGCCGAACCGCTGATCGCGGGCGAGGTGCTCGACACGGGCGAAAACACGCTGGTCCATGCCGATGCGGTGTGTGCCATCCTGAAAACCATTGGTGGCTCGGAAATGATGCAGGCCGCGACCTACCTGGTTTATGCGTGTGAACATCTGAACAAGCCGCAGGAAGTGATTGCCAAGAGTTTTGGCGACAACCTGGCCGCACTGGCGATGGAAACCACCAAGCTGGTGCGGGTCCAGCGGCAGGCGCGTTCCACGCAGACGGCCGGCAATTTAGCCGCGCCGATGGCCCAGACGGCGGCTATGCAAACAGAAAACGTCCGCAAGATGCTGCTGGCGTTTTCACGCGACTTGCGTGTCGTGATGTTGCGCCTGGCCTCGCGCCTGCAAACTCTGCGCCACCATGCGGCGACCAAGGTACCGATGCTACCGAGTCTGGCACGCGAGTCGCTACAGGTGTTCGCGCCACTGGCCAACCGGCTGGGCATCCGGGATATCAAGTGGGAGCTGGAGGACTTGTCGTTCCGGTTCCTGGAGCCCGATACCTACCGCGAAGTGGCGCGCCTGCTGGATCAGAAACGGACCGAGCGTGAAAGCGGCATGCAGCAGTTGCGCGCGCAACTGGAGGCCGACCTCAAGACGGAAGGTATCCAGGCCACGGTACACGGACGCCCGAAGCACATCTACAGCATCGTCAAGAAGATGCGCGGCAAGTCGCTTGACTTCGATCAGGTATACGACATTCGAGGCCTGCGCATCATCGTGGCCTCGGTGTCCGACTGCTATCAGGTCCTGAGTTACGTGCACAGCCGGTTTGCGCCTGTGGCCGACGAGTTCGACGACTATGTCGCCAAGCCCAAAGCCAACGGTTATCAGTCGCTGCATACGGTGGTGCGCGATACGGCACGGCAGCCGATCGAGATTCAGATTCGAACCCAGGCCATGCATGACTACGCCGAACACGGCGTGGCCGCGCACTGGGTCTACAAGGAGGCGGGCATTAAAGGTTACGCGGGGGTTTCGGCCAGCGGACAGTACGACGCCAAAATAGCCGTGTTGCGCCAGCTGCTGGCCTGGCAGCGCGAACTGTCGGATGAACAAGGCCCGGGCTTCTTTGAAGACCGGATTTATGTGCTGACGCCGGAGGCGGCGATTGTCGAATTGCCGCAGGGCGCAACCGCGGTGGATTTCGCCTACAGCGTGCACACCACGCTCGGTCACCGCTGTCGCGGTGCGCGTGTGGATGGCGCGATGGTCCCATTGAATGCCCCGCTAAAAAACGGCCAGACCGTCGAAGTCACCACGGTCAAAGAGGGTGGGCCGTCGCGCGACTGGCTGAATGCCGAACTCGGCTTTCTGGTCAGCCACCGCGCGAAAGCCAAAGTGCGGGCCTGGTTCAATGCACTTGCAACACACGAGACCGTGGCGCGCGGCCGCGAGTCGGTGGAGAAGCTGCTGCAACGGGAAGGCAAGACCTCGGTCAACCTCGACGACCTGGCGGGCCGACTCGGGTTCGACTCGTCCGATGCCCTGTTTGAAGTGGTCGGCAAAGACGAGTTTTCGCTGCGCAATATCGAGCTCTTGTTGCGCCCGGCCGAGCCGGTTGCGCCGCAGGCCGACACGCCACTTATCAAGCGGCCCACCCAGCCCGACAAGTCTTCGCGTGGCGGTGTGCTGGTAGTGGGTGTCGAGTCGCTGATGACCCAGCTTGCCAAGTGCTGCAAACCCGCGCCGCCCGACGCAATTTGTGGTTTTGTAACGCGCGGCAAAGGGGTCAGCGTGCACCGCGCCGACTGCTCCAACCTTCGCGAGATGGTCGCCAGGAACGGTGAACGCGTCATCGACGTGCAGTGGGGGCAGTCCGAGACGGCGGGCGCCGCGGTCTATCCGGTGGATGTGGCGATCGAAGCCGCCGACCGGCAGGGCCTGCTGCGCGACATCTCGGAAGTTTTCACCAAGGAAAAGATGAACGTGATCGGTGTCCAGACCCAGTCGGTCAGGAACACGGCCTGGATGACATTTACGGTCGAGGTGGCGGACGCTGTGCGCCTTCAGCACGTGTTGCAGTTGGTGGCGCGGTTGAACGGCGTGCGCTCGGCCAGGCGACGCTGAGATACCGACCGCGTCGGAGGCTTTGCCGCGTTCCGGCGGTTCTGATACGTGACCTGTCCCCACGGCCGCCTGGTGCGCGCTTGCGGCACCCAACGCGCCGCCGCGCGCGGCGGTGACGGTCATTGCGCGGGGGAGCCTGTCCAAGCCACGCCCGAACAAAGCGCCGTGGCCTGCGGCGCGCCTGTCCGTGCCGGGCATTCCCGGTCATCGTATCTTGATCACGACTTCAAGGTACTCGCCCGGCACCACCATTGCGCCGTCGGTGGCGCGGTTGAACCGTTGCACGAGCCGGATCAGATCGGCGGCCAACGACTCCTGCTGGGCCGCACCCACGGCACCGAATGTTTTATGCATCGGACCGTAGTAAGTGCGAAAGGTGTCGAGCCAGTGCTGCGGCGTGCGGTAGCGAAATACAAAGTTCTGGCGTACCGCTTCGAGCGTGGCGATGCGCTCGCCAAACAGCTCGCGCAAGCGTTCCTCGGTGCCCCATAGCGACGGTGACTTGACGCCGACAGGTGGCGGGATGGTGCGACCGATCAGTTTGAATAACTCACCGATGAAGCCCGACGGCGTCCAGTTCGCAAGGCCGATCTTGCCGCCTGGCCTGCACACCCGTGCGAGTTCACTCGCTGCCCGTTCCTGGTTGGGCGTGAACATCACGCCGAAGGTGGACAGCACCACGTCAAACGATGCGTGCGGATAAGGGAGGTTCTCGGCATCCGCTTCTTTAAACTGCACTGCCAGGCCCTCGGCGCTTGCCCGCGCCTGACCCCGTTCGAGCAACGCGCCCACATAGTCGGTCGAGACCACATCGCACCAGCGCCGCGCCGCTGCCAGCGTGGCGTTGCCATTGCCGGCGGCGACATCCAGCACGCGCTGGCCGGCGCGCAAATCAAGCGCTTCGCAGAGCGTCTCGCCGACGATCTGAAGAGTCGTTCCAATAACGGCATAGTCGCCGGCGGACCAAGCTGCTTGCTGCTTGAGCTTGACCGCGGCTAAATCGGCGACGAGTGGAGGAGATAAGGTTTCCATGAACATGCTCCTGACTAAGGGTTGTATTTCGTCTTGGGTTCGTGGGTTGATTGATGTAAGCAAAACCCGAAGATCCGGTACTGCCCAACTGAACGGCAAGCTAACCGGCACCCCGCTTGCCGCGCCTCCGTGGACAGCGTGAGTGGGGCCTATGGTCGTCAATCGAATCCGGCCATGACCTCTCGCTTGTTTATCCGCGGATGATCTGGTCCTTGAGTGAATAGAGAATGGCGAGAACGTCTTTCTTCGAATCCTCGTCGATGCGATTCTTGTCCAGCGCCACAAAGATGTCATCCACCACCACCAGGAATTCCTGCTCGCTAATGTTCATGCCTTTGTGCACGGCGAGCATGCCCTGCCCGGTGTAAGTTTGCGGTCCGCCTGAGCCCGTCGTCAAAAACTCGCGCGACAATTTTTTGATGTGCGCCATGTCTGTGATCTTCTCGAAGCGGGTCTTGACGAGGGGATTGGCCAGGTGTGCGGCAATGATGTCGTCCACGAGGCGCGCGATACCTTCTTCGCCGCCCAGTCGCTGGTAAAGTGTCGTGGTCATAAGAAACTCCTTTTGATGTTTAGGTTCTTCGTTGATCTCACTGCGATCAAACGCATTCGCGGTTCTGGTATGCGCAGATGTATTGCACATCATCGGCATCGACGCAGGGTCACCATGAAGTAGACAAACGGGGAGACAAAAAGGGGGACAGTTGCAGATCGCAGGAATCAGATACGTCGATACGGGCAACGAGGACAGGCACCGGATATGATTGAACAGGGCAATTCTTTCGGATACTGGTTGCGGCGGCGACGCAAAGCGCTTGACCTGACCCAGGGCGCGCTGGCGCAAAAAGTCAGTTGTTCGCAGGCCGCAATCAAGAAAATCGAAGCCGAGGAACGCCGGCCGTCCAGAGGACTGGCGCAACGCCTGGCAGAGCAACTCGCTATTCCCGCGCCGGAGCGAGCGGCGTTTTTGCAGGCGGCGCGCACCCTGCAAACTTCCAACCGCCTGCAGCTCGATGCCTTGCCGGTCGAGGCGATGAACACCACCGGCGCCAGCGACGGGCTGGCGCCTGCGGGCGATCAGAAGTCCCCCTTCGTCGGGCGCAGCAACGAGTACGGGCAGTTCCTGGGTCTGATCGCCAGGCTCACGGCGCGCAGCGGTCAGGTGGTGCTAATAGAAGGCGAGGCCGGCATTGGCAAGAGCCGGCTCATGACCGAGGTGGCGTGTTATGCGCAACAACAGGCTTTGCCGCTGCTGGTGACGAACTGCTACGAGATCGAGCGGGCGATAGCCTATCAACTGGTCATCGATCTCGCTACGCAGGCTTGCGCGGCCGCGCCCGAAATTCGGCTACGCATGATCCCACCGATCCTGCTGGCCGAGATCGTCGCACTGGTGCCGGCCATGGCCGCCCGTTTGGTGGACCTGCCGATCTTGTCGGCGGATTTTCCCGAGGCGCGCCAGGCGCGCCTGTTTCATGCCTTGGTGCAACTCTTCGACGCGCTGGCGCAAGACCGGCAGTTGATTGTCATGATCGACGACATTCAATGGGCCGACGACGCCAGCCTGCGATTTCTGCATTTTCTTGCGCGACAGATCGCAGGACGGCCAGTGCTCCTCGCCTGTGCGTATCGGGACGAGGAACTCGACAATAACGAACGTATGGCCAGACTGGTGGAGAGCCTGCGCCGTGAACCGCATACGCGGCACATGATGCTGGCGCGCCTCGGGCCAGGCGATACCGACATGCTGCTCGAACGGCTGAACGACCCGAAACTGAATGCGCCCGATCTCGCCGCCCGGCTACACCGTGAAACTGACGGAAATCCGTTCTTCCTCTGGTCGATCCTGCACTCGCTGAGCGAAGACGCATACGCGGTCAGCGACGCCGGCAGCCTGCCACTGCCGGACGCTCTGCGTGAATCGGTACGCCTGCGCCTGGCCCGCGTGCCGCAGGAAGACCGGCCGCTGCTCGATGTGGCGGCGGTACTTGGCCGTCGCTTCGACTTCGAGACTTTGCTGGCGCTGACCCGGGCACCCGAGGAGCGCTTTTTGCACACCCTGGAGTCGCTGGTAAAGCGCCGGCTTTTGCGTGAGGATCAGGAAGACGGGTTCTATGATTTCAGCCACGACAAGGTGCGAGAAGTGGTTTACCGGGATATCGGCATGGCCCGGCGCGTGCTGCTGCATCGAGCGCTGGCGGAGATGCTGGAGCAGCATGCGGACAGCGAAACGCATGAGCGCGATGCGCGCCTTGCCGAGCATTATGAGCGCGGCAAGGTGTGGTCCAAGGCGCTGCGCTACCTGGGCTTGGCGGCGGAGCACTCGCAAAAGCTATTTGCGATGCGTGAATCGCTGCAATGGTTCGATCGCGCCGTGGCGTTGCTGCAAACCCATCCGGAGGCGGCAGCGCCAGCGCAGCAACTGGCCCTGTACGAGCGGCGCGGCGCGGCGCGAGCACAGGCCGGCCAGATGGAGGGCGCGGTGGCCGATTATCAAAGGGTGATCGAGGCGGCGCGCGCGCTTGGCGAACACGGGCATGCGCGTGATGTATTGATTCAACTCGGCATGGCGTATCGGCGCGCCGACGCCCATGAGCAGGCGATTGCCTGCCTGGACGAAGCACTCAAGGCTTCGCGCGCCATGGGTGATGAACGGCATGCAGCCGATGCCTTGTATCACCTGGGGACAGTGGCATGGAGCAATGGCCGCAACGAGTTGGCGATCTTCTATCACCAGCAGGCGGTGGATATCTGCGAGCGTCTGTGCCTGACGGACCTGGTCGCCGTGCAGGCATTTCATGGCCGGGGGGAAGCGTATTTCGCCAACGCCGAACCGGCCGCGGCCATCCTCTCTTTCTCACGTTCGCTTGACCTGGCGCGGGGCATCGGCGACAAGAGTTATGAATCGGAAAACCTGATGATGATCGGCTGGGCCTGCACCGGTGTTATGGGGCTGGCTGACTACCCGCGCGCCTTGTCGCTCTTCGACGCCGCGCTCGCCATCGCGCGCGCCGCCGACCTGCAGTGGCATCTGGGTCCGACCCTGATCGGACGCGCCCATGTGCAGATAGCGCTCAGCAAGTTTGGCGGGGCCTGGGCCGATTTAAACGAAGCGCTGCCCCGCCTGGAGACACTGAGGCTGCATCGATACCAGATCATGGCGCATGACGCGCTAGGCTGCCTGTTCCTCGATCTGAATCTGCCCGAGCAGGCGTCGCGGCACTTCGAGATAGGCTTGGGTCTCGCGCGCGACGCCGGGATCATGTATTGGCGCCCCAGGCTGCAAGCCAATCTGGTGATCGCACAACTGCGGCTCGGTATTCCATGCGATCAAGCGGCGTTGCAAGCGGCTCGGCAGTACGCGCAAGACCACAGCGAAGCCTGGCTGACGCTGCGCTGCATGGAGGCCCTCGCCGAGTCGGCGCTGGCGAATGGCGATGCGGATGGGTGCACGGCGTATGCGGACCAGTTGCTGGCGCTGGCATCTCGCGGCGACATGCGGGAGCTGATCGGACAAGCCCGTCGCTTGCGCGGTCTGGCCTGGCTCGCCGTCAACGCGTATGAAGCTGCGCGCAAGGAGTTGACACTGGCCGTGACGCTGGCCGAACAGATCGGGCGAGTCCGACTCGCGTGGGAGTGCCACGGTGCGCTTGCTCGAGCCGCCGCTGCGCTTGGTGACGAAAGAGGTAAAACCGACAGCGAAGCGCGCACACGCGAGCTTGCCGATCAAATTGCGCAGAATCTGCGTAGCTCGGGTGTGACTTTCAATTTGGAGGCGGATCTGTGAGGCGACCTCATCCTGTGCATCGGGCTCACGACCATCACATCGGCCCGAACACTCAAGCCTCCGGCGTAATCTCCAGCGCCACCAGAATCCGCGCCACCATGTTGTAAGCCGCGATGGTGGTGGTCAGCTCAACAATTTGCGTTTCGTCGAAGTGCGCACGCAGGGCGGCAAAAACCTCGTCGCCCACTTTCACGTCGCGCGTCATCTGCGCGGCGTACCGGACCACCAGGCTTTCGACTTCATCCAGCGAATCGTCAGAAATGGCAGCCGGCGGATCCATTGCAGCGAAAGTTCTCAAGGCGTCAAGCTGTGCCTGTGTTCCACCGGCCGCCAGAAAATCCGGCGCGTGGTGGTGGTACTCGTAGTGCGCGCCGGTGAGCAGAGCCACCGTGCAAATGCCGAGCTCACGCAGCTTGCGGCTGGTGGGAAACCCGGTGCGCACCTCCTTCATGAAAATGTTCCAGCCGCGGGCTAAGGGCTCGCTCCACAGCAGCGCCTTGTCGAGGTTCAGCAGGGTGCCACCGCGTCGCGCCGTGATGGCATCCACCAGGTCCTGCGGTTGTGCCTTGAGTGCAGGGGTCCAGTCGGGGATTCGCATGCTTGTCTTTCGAGAGAGTTTTTGTCACAACATTTTCCTCGACGGGCGTTGCTGCCCCTGATTGTCTGCACACCCACCATGTCCGCGGACAGCGGTGAACATGGATGTTCCGCGCTCACGTCAAGTAGCACCGCATTTCGTTGCTTGGCAACTCCAGGATGCAAGCGTGTTTTGAGGCGAGCAGCCGGCCACTGGAATGCGCGCAGCCTCAACCTGGTGCGGGATCGCCCGATGCCAGATAGAGGCTGCGCGGTATAGGGCCTTAAAGACCTTTTCCCTGAGATCACGCAAGGTCGTAGCGATCAAGGTTCATTACCTTGTTCCAGGCTGCCACGAAGTCACGCACGAACGCCTGCTGCGCGTCGCTGCATGCATAGACTTCCGCAATGGCTCGGAGCTGGGAGTTTGAACCGAAGACCAGATCGACAACGGTCCCCGTCCACTTGAGCTCGCCCGACGCCCGATCGCAACCCTCCAACACGCCTTCGGACGCGGC
>JANYBQ010000477.1 GCA_025360705.1 Betaproteobacteria bacterium
TTCAGCGTGATCTGCAGGTGTCGCGGCTCACGGCTACCAAGTATCTCGATGCACTGGCAACCGGCGGTTTTGTGCGCAAGCAGAAGATCGGGCGCGGCAACTACTACGTCAACCTGGCGCTGAATGCGGCGCTACTGGGGCAAGCATTCAGCCCAGCGCCACAGGGCAAAAAAAGGCTCTCATGACCGAAGACCAGCTCGAACAGGAATGCCTAGGCTGGCTGGCCGACGTGGGCTGGCAATACCGCCACGGGCCGGAACTGGCGCCCGATGGCGCGTTTCCCGAGCGCGACAACTATCGGCAAGTGGTGCTGGCCGGGCGGTTGCGCCAGGCCGTCGCGGTGCTGAACCCCGAAGTGCCGGCAGCGGCTCGCGAGGATGCCGTGCGCCAGGTGCTGGACCTCGGCACACCGGTGCTGCTGGCCGCCAACCGGCAGTTCCACCGGTTGCTGGTCACCGGTGTGCCGGTGCAGTACCAACGCGATGGCGAAACCCGCGGCGACTTCGTGCGCTTGGTGGACTGGGCCGACCCGACACACAACGAATGGCTGGCGGTCAGCCAGTTTTCCATCACCGGTCCGCATCACACGCGCCGGCCCGACATCGTGCTGTTCGTCAACGGCCTGCCGCTGGTGCTGGTCGAGCTCAAGAACCCGGCCGACATCAACGCCGACGTGTGGAAGGCTTTCCAGCAAGTCCAGACCTACCAGGCGCAGATCGCCGATGTGTTCCAGTACAACGAGCTGCTGGTCATCTCGGACGGCAGCGACGCGCTGCTGGGCTCGCTGTCGGCGGATGCCGAACGCTTCATGGCCTGGCGCACGATCGACGGCGCCACGGTCGACCCGCTGGGGCCGTTCAACGAACTGCAGACGCTGGTGCGCGGCGTGCTGGCGCCGGCCTACCTGCTGGACTATCTGCGTTACTTTGTGCTGTTCGAGGACGATGGCAATCTGGTCAAGAAGATCGCTGGCTACCACCAGTTCCATGCGGTTCGGGCAGCCATAGCGCAGGTGATCGCGGCGTCGCGCCCCGCCAGCGGCCCCGCGCGTGCGCGGCAAGGGCGGCGTGGTCTGGCACACCCAGGGCAGCGGCAAGAGCATCACCATGACTTGCTTCGCAGCACGCGTGATGCGGCAGCCGGCGATGGAGAACCCGACCATCGTCGTGATCACCGACCGCAATGACCTGGACGGCCAGTTGTTCGGCGTTTTCTCGCTGGCACAGGACCTGTTGCGCGAGCAACCGGTGCAGGCCACGACAAGGCAGGAACTGCGCACGCTGCTCACCAACCGAGCCCAGCGGCGGCATCGTGTTCGCCACCATCCAGAAGTTCATGCCGGGGGAGGACGAGGATGTTTTTCCGCTTCTGTCCGACCGCCGCAACATCGTGGTGATCGCCGACGAGGCGCATCGGACGCAGTACGGCTTCGAGGCGAAGCTCAAGACCGTGAAGGCCTCGAAGCGCGGCAATGGGCCGACGGTGCTGACCACCGGCAGCGGCGAGCCTGCCGCGCACCGCGCCGAGTTTGCGCCCACCACGGAACGTTACCAGGTGGGCTACGCCCAGCACCTGCGCGACGCGCTGCCCAACGCCACCTTCGTGGCCTTCACCGGCACGCCGGTGTCGGGCGAAGACCGCGACACGCGCGCGGTGTTTGGCGACTACATCAGCGTCTACGACATGCAGCAGGCCAAGGAAGATGGCGCCACGGTGGCCATTTACTACGAGAGCCGGCTTGCCAGGCTGGGGCTGAAGGCTGAGGAACTGGCCACCATCGATGACGAGGTCGACGAGCTGGCGGAGGACGAGGAAGAGACCCAGCAGGCGAAGCTCAAGAGCCGCTGGGCGGCGCTGGAGAAGGTAGTGGGTGCCGAGCCGCGTATCGCGCGCGTGGCGGCCGACCTGGTGGCGCATTTCGAGGAGCGCAACAAAGCCCAGACCGGCAAGGCCATGGTGGTGGCAATGAGCCGCGAGATCTGCGTCCACCTGTACAACGAGATGGTCCGGTTGCGGCCCGATTGGCACAACGCCAACCCGGAGCAGGGCGCCATCAAGATCGTGATGACCGGCTCGGCTAGCGACAAGGCGTTGCTGCGGCCGCACCTCTACAGCGCGCAGGTGAAAAAGCGGCTGGAGAAGCGTTTCAAGGACCCGGCCGATCCGCTGCGCCTGGTGATCGTGCGCGACATGTGGCTGACCGGTTTCGACGCACCCTGCGTGCACACGCTGTACGTGGACAAGCCCATGAAGGGTCACAACCTGATGCAGGCCATCGCGCGTGTGAACCGGGTGTTCAAGGACAAACAGGGCGGCCTGGTGGTGGACTACATCGGCATCGCCAACGAGCTGAAGTCGGCGCTCAAGGAGTACACCGCCAGCCAGGGCCGTGGCCGGCCGACGGTGGATGCGCATGAGGCCTGGAGCGTACTGGCCGAGAAGCTGGACGCATTGCGCGGCATGCTCGCCGGTACGAATCACACCACATCGGGCCACGGCTTCGACTACAGCGGCTTCCTGGACGGTGGGCACGTGGCAGCGCCGGGCCGCTCCCAAGCGGCCACACCCCCTCGGGGGGCGGGGCCGGTGAAGCCGGCACCTGGGGGCCTCCATAGCCTGCTGGCCGGCGCCGCCAACTTCGTGCTGGGCCTCAAGGACGGCAAGAAGCGATTCGCCGACCTCGCGCTGGCGATGAGCAAGGCCTTTACGTTGTGCTGCACGCTCGACGAGGCCAAGGCGGTGCGCGAGGAAGTGGCCTTCTTCCAGGCGGTGAAGGTGATCCTGACCAAGCGCGAGATCACGGCCCAGAAGAAGACCGATGAAGAGCGCGAGCTGGCTATCCGCCAGATCATCAGTTCGGTCGTGGTGTCGGAAGAGGTGGTCGACATCTTCGACGCGGTGGGTCTGGACAAACCGAACATCGGCATCCTCGACGACGCCTTCCTGGCCGAGGTGCGCAACCTGCCGGAGCGCAACCTGGCGGTTGAACTGCTGGAGCGGCTGCTTGAAGGCGAGATCAAGTCACGCTTTGCAACCAACGTGGTCCAGCACAAGAAGTTCTCGGACATGCTGAGCGACGTGGTGCAGCGCTACCAGAACCGATCCATCGAAGCCGCGCAGGTGATGGAAGAGCTGGTCCAGATGGCCAGGAAGTTCCGCGAGGCGGCTGCCCGGGGCGAGCAGTTGGGCCTGAGCGAGGACGAGGTGCGCTTTTATGACGCGCTGGCCAACAACGAATCGGCGGTGCGTGAACTGACCGATGAGACATTGAAGAAGATCGCGCACGAGCTGGCCGAGAACCTGCGCCGCAATCTGACCGTCGATTGGTCGGCGCGGGAGAGCGTGCAGGCCAGGCTGCGACTGATGGTCAAGCGCATCCTGCGCAAATACAAGTACCCACCGGACCAGCAGGATGCCGCCGTCGAGCTGGTACTGCAGCAGGCGCGCGCGCGCTCGGTGAGGCGTGGGCATAGCAGGAGCAGGGCTTGCATCGTTGCCCAGGTCTGTTGCCCCCTTTCTCGTTAGCCCCCGTCAGTGCTGGGGCGTCAGATGTGTATAAAATTATTGCGTCGCAATTGCAACGCAATCCCATGAAAACCGCAACTTTCCCCTCCATCCGCGTCGACGCCGAACTCCGCGAAGTAGCCGAGAGCGCGCTTCAGGAAGGTGAGACGCTGAGCGGCCGCGCGCGATGACCTGCTACGGCTCTTCGATTTTCCGCTGGACCGCGCGCGCACAGCTGCAGACTTTGACCTGGCACAGCGTGCCATCGACACCATCACCGAGGAAGTCGAAGGCCATCTGAGCCGCGCCCCCTTCATCTTTCGCAAGGCAGGTCCAAACCCGTTCCTGCGCGAATTGGTGATCGCGTTTGGAAGCGCTGGGTACGTCGCGCTGTACGAGATAAAAGATGCGGCAACCGTGAACATCCTGGCAGTGCGGCACCAGCTCGAAGACGATTACCACTGAACTGCGCGTATGTTCTTCCCGCCGGAAGCCGGCGTGGGCGGCGCGGTGATCGGCGGCGTGGCGGGTGCCGTGCTGGGCAACCAGGTCGGCCACGGCCACGGCCGCGAAGCCGCCATGCACAGAACCGAGTCCGCGCGCCGCCCGGTGTGGCGCGTCAAGGTCGTCACGCCGCAAGGCGAGGTGCGGGTGCTACTGATCGACTTCGCCACCGGGCGGGCGGTCTAGACTCGTTGCAAGATCGGCCTGCATGCGCCTGCTGTTGATCGAGGACGAGGCGGCCCTGAGGCTTACCCTGGCGCGCCGGCTTTCGGCGGCGGTAATGTAGCCGCGCGATGAATCCCTACAACCTACTTCCGACGGAGACAAAGACATACGTTCACCATCCCCTCATACCCAGCCCACACGCCGCCAGTTGCTGCAAACGGCGGGCGCGGCCGCGCTGCTCGCCAGCATCGGTGAACACGCATTCGCGCAGGCCGCCGGCATCGACAACCTGAAGATCGTCACCGGCTTTGCCGCGGGTGGTACGTCTGACACCTTGTGCCGCCGGCTGGCGACCAAGTTGTCGCCCGATTTCGCGAAGATCGCCGTGGTGGAGAACCGCACCGGCGCGGGCGGGCAGATCGCCATTCAGTACGTCAAGGAGCAGCCCGCCAACGGCACCGCGATGCTGCAGACGCCGACGTCGATGCTGACGATCTATCCGCACATCTACAAGAAGCTGCCATACGACCCGGTGGCCGACCTCACGCCGGTGTCGCTGGGCTGCGTGTTCGATTTCGGTTGTGCGGTCGGTCCGGCGGTGCCCGCCAACGTCAAGACGGTGGCGGAGTTTCTGGCCTGGGCCAAGGCTAATCCGGCGGGTGCGACTTTCGGATCACCGGCAGCCGGCTCGACGCCGCATTTCGTGGGAGCCCTGCTGGGGAAAAACGCCGGTATAGAACTGCGTCACGCGGCATATCGCGGCACGCAGCCGGCCATGCTCGATTTGCTGGGAGGCAGCGTTTCGGCGGTGTCCGGTCCCATCGGCGACATCACGCAACACCTGCCCACCGGCAAGGTGCGCATCCTGGGTGTATCGGGCGCCAAACGCAGCCGCTTCGCGCCCGACGTACCCACCTTTACCGAGCAGGGCTTGAAGGACATGGTGTTCAGCGAATGGTTCGCCTTGTTCCTGCCGGCCAAGGCGTCGCCCGAGCTGGTTGCGCGGCTGAATGCGGCGCTTAAAACCGCGCTTGCCTCGAAGGACGTGGTCGATGGTCTGGCTACTTTCGGGCTCGAAGCAATGTCGTCGTCTCCGTCGGAACTGGCCGAGCTGCTGCGCAAGGACACCGCCATGTGGGCGCCTATCGTCAAGCAGATCGGTTTTACGGCCGAGACCTGAACCGGGCCGCCGAGACGCCGGAACTGGTTCAGCCGTGCGCCAGCCCGGCCGCCTCGATGCCCGCGATGCAGATCGCCTCGTCCTCGTCTCCGGTGCCGCCGCTGGCACCGGCAGCACCGATCACCTGACC
>JANYBQ010000543.1 GCA_025360705.1 Betaproteobacteria bacterium
GCTCGAGGCGTCGGGCTATCGCGTGTACTACGCGCAGGTGGATCTCGGCGCCGCGGGGCACTGGCCCACGGCCGCCGATGGCAGCGGATTCCGGCGTGTGGTGGCTTCCCCGCAACCGCTGGCCGTACTGGGCCTCGATCCGATCCGCTGGTTGCTGGAGCGCGGCGCGCTGGTCATCGCGGCCGGCGGCGGTGGCATCCCGGTCGCGCGCGGCAACGACGGCAAACTGCACGGCGTGGACGCAGTGATCGACAAAGACTTGTGCAGCGGCTTGCTGGCACGCGATCTGCGGGCCGACTGCCTGGTCATTGCCACCGACGTGGACGCGGTCTACCTGGATTGGGGCAAACCGACCCAACGCGCTTTGGGCAAGGTCACGCCGCACATGCTGGCGCAACATACTTTTCCTTCCGGGTCGATGGGTCCCAAGGTCGAAGCCGCGTGCAAGTTTGTTCTGGCTACCGGCAAAAAGGCCTTGATCGGCTCGCTCGACCGGGTTGAAGAAATGCTCGCGGGACGAGCGGGCACCGAAGTGTCCCCGCATGCGGCAATTCTCTGACCGCGGCTCGGGCGCCATTCGCATGACCCCGGTCCTGACCCAATGGTTCAGCGGCTTTTTGCGCCGCCGCCGCGTGCTCGGGCATTTCGGTCGCCAGCCAATCGGGGACACGCTCGCCGGCCCTGGCCCGGCACCGGCCGTACCGGACGAGGTGTCGCGCGATCTGCTGCAGTTCGCGCACGACCTGCCCGCGGCGGCGCTGGCGCGACTTGGCTCGTGCGAACAGGGCCTGAATGCGCCGCAAGCCCATGCGCGCCGGATGCGTGATGGTCCGAATGAAGTCGCGCATGAGAAGCCCTTGCCCTGGTGGCTGCACCTGTGGCATTGCTACAAGAACCCGTTCAACCTGCTGTTGACCGCGTTGGCCGTGGTGTCGTACCTGGGCGCCGACGCCAAGGCCACCACCGTCATCGGCGTGATGGTGGCCCTGAGCACACTGATCCGCTTCGTGCAGGAGCGCCGCTCGCACCGTGCCGCCGAGAGCCTGCGGGCGATGGTGACCAACACCGCCACGGTGCTGCGGCCGGGCAGCACGGGTCCGGTTGCCGGAGCCGCGCCGGCGCGACTGGAAATTCCGATGCGCGAACTGGTGGTCGGCGACATTGTTGTTTTGTCGGCCGGCGACATGATTCCGGCCGACTGCCGGGTGCTCACCGCGCGCGACCTGTTTATCGCGCAGGCGGCGATTACGGGCGAGTCGGCGGCAGTGGAGAAGTTCGCCGAGCGGCGCGGCGACGCGCAAGGTGCGCTCGAACAATCCAACCTGCTGTTCATGGGAACCAATGTGGTCTCGGGTTCAGCCCTGGCGCTGATCGTGGCTACCGGCAACCGCACTTATTTCGGCACGCTCGCGTCGCGGGTGCTGGCCACCGACCCCACACCCAACGCTTTCCAGACCGGGGTGGACAGCGTCAGCTGGCTGCTGATCCGGTTTGCGCTGGTGATGGTGCCTATCGTGTTGCTGGTCAACGGTTTTACCAAGGGCAACTGGACCGAGGCGGTGCTGTTCGCGCTGTCGGTGGCAGTGGGGCTGACGCCTGAAATGCTGCCGATGATAGTGACCGCCACACTGGCCAAGGGCGCGGTGCTGTTGTCGCGCAAAAAGGTGGTGGTCAAGCGGCTGGATGCGATCCAGAATTTCGGCGCCATGGACGTGTTGTGTACCGACAAGACCGGCACGCTGACCCAGGACCGGATCGCGCTGGCGCGCAAGACCGACGTGTTCGGCCAGCCATCCGATGAGGTGCTGAACTTCGCGTTCCTGAACAGCTATTACCAGACCGGGCTCAAAAACCTGCTCGACCGCGCGGTGCTTGAACGCGTGGACTTGCCGGCCGAGCTGAAGCTAAAACAGGACTATCGCAAGATCGACGAAATCCCGTTTGATTTCGCCCGCCGACGCATGTCGGTGGTGGTGTCCGAGCGCGACGAACACCACGAGCTTATCTGCAAAGGCGCGGTCGAGGAGGTGCTGGCCGTATGTACGCGCGTGCGTACCCAGGGCGGCGTCGGCACCGTGGACGCAGCGCTCGACGCGGCGATGTTGGCGCGGGTACAGCAGGCCACGCACGCGCTGGGCGAGGAGGGGCTGCGCGTGGTCGCGGTGGCGATGAAGGAACTGCCGCCCACCCAAACGGTTTATTCGGTCGCCGATGAGGCGGGCCTGATGCTGGTTGGGTTCATCGCATTCCTGGACCCACCCAAGGAATCGGCCGCGCCCGCGCTCAAGGCGCTGGCCGCGCACGGCATCGAGGTGAAAGTCCTGACCGGCGACAACGAACTTGTCACCACACGGGTGTGCAGGCAGGTCGGCTTGCCGGCGGACACGGTGCTGCTTGGCGCACAGGTCGAGCCCATGGACGACGCGGCGCTGAAGCTGGCCGTTGAGCAGCACCGGATTTTTGCCAAGCTCACTCCGCTGCACAAGGAACGCATCGTGCGTGCGTTGCGGGCCAACGGGCACGTGGTCGGCTTCATGGGCGACGGCATCAACGATGCACCGGCGCTGCGCGCGGCCGACATCGGCATCTCGGTCGATTCGGCGGTGGATATCGCCAAGGAGGCGGCCGACATCATCCTGCTGGAAAAAAGCCTGATGGTGCTCGATGACGGAGTGATCGAAGGCCGCACCACGTTTTGCAACATGCTGAAGTACATCCGCATGACGGCCAGTTCCAACTTCGGCAATGTGCTGTCGGTGCTGGTGGCCAGCGTCTTCCTGCCTTTCCTTCCGATGCTGCCGCTGCAATTGCTGCTGCAAAACCTGCTCTACGATATTTCGCAAACCGGTATTCCGTTCGATAACGTGGATTCCGAGCTGGTAGCCAAGCCGCTGCAATGGAACCCCGGCGGAATTGGCCGTTTCATGGTTTTTTTCGGACCGATCAGCTCGGTGTTCGACATCGCCACATTCGCGCTGATGTGGTGGGTGTTCGGCGCCAACGGCGTAGAGCAGCAGCGGCTGTTCCAGTCGGGCTGGTTTGTTGTCGGCCTGCTGACGCAGACTTTGGTCGTACACATGATCCGCACGCCCAAGCTGCCCTTCATTCAGAGCCGCGCCGCGCCGCCGCTGCTGGTGATGACGCTGGCGATCATGGCGGTCGGCATCTTCCTGCCCATGGGGCCATTGGCCGACTACTTCAAGCTGCAGGCGCTGCCACTTGCGTATTTCCCGTGGCTGGCGGGAATTTTGCTTGGCTATTGCGTGCTCACGACGGCCATGAAACGGTTCTATATCCGGCGCTTCGGCTGGTTATGACGGCGACGCCAGCAACGCGTTTCCCAGGGCAGCCAAATAAGCCTGGTTGGCAGCAGCAGGATTGTTGCAGCGTGCGTTTGTAGGTGATCGCCCACGCAACAACCCGGTGTGTGCCGGGATGACTACCGAAGCAGAGGTGAGTAGTATCAGGTAGCGTTTATCATGCAAAAGCCCGGAAAAGGTCAGCGTGTTGTCGATCGTGCCTTTGAATGTTGATTCAACCCTGGCTTAACCATGCACCTTATCGGATTCGGCACGGCCACACCGGCGGCACGGTACACGAAGGCTGCGTGCCTCGACGCATTTCAGAAGTCCGCATGGTTTGCCCGACTCGACCAGCGTTCCCATTTCATTGCACGCAGCGTGCTGCAACGCGACAACGGTATCGAAGCCAGGCGACTTTCCGTCGATTCCCTTGCCGATGTTTTTACCATTGACCCAAATACCCTCGGGGCACGCTTTCTCCTGCACGCGCCCGCTCTGGCCGCTCAGGCCGCTGGGCGTGCCTTGGCCAACGCGGGGCTGGAGGCGGGCGAAATCGATGCGGTGGTGGTGAGCACCTGCACCGGCTACCTGTGCCCGGGGCTTTCAGGCCATGTGATCGAGCGGCTGGGCTTGCGTGCCGACGTCCAGGCCTTCGATCTGGTGGGGCAGGGGTGCGCTGCGGCGCTGCCAAACATGCAACTGGGCCGGGCGCTGCTGGATTCCGGTGCCTGCCTGCAGGTGTTGTCGGTGTGCGTCGAGGTGAGCAGCGCCGCGATGTACCTCGACAATGATCCTGGAGTATTGATCAGCGCCTGCCTGTTCGGTGACGGTGCCGGCGCAGCGGTGTTGTCGCGGCATCCCGGGACCGCTGGACGCGGTGTCGAGTGGGTTGACAGCACCTCGCTGACCAACCCGGCCGAGCGCCGCGCGTTGATGTTCGAGCAGCGTGACGGCATGCTGCGCAACATACTCACCCGTGCAGTGCCGGGGTTGGCGGCTGAATATGCGCACCGCGTGCTCCAGACCGTGCTGGGGCGCGCCGGTCTGCGTTGTTCCGACGTGCAAGCCTGGATCATGCACGCCGGCGGCCGGGACGTATTGCTTGCACTCCAGCGGCGCTTCGATCTGGACGGAACGCCATTTCGTTACAGTGCCGACATCCTGCGCGAGTACGGAAATCTTTCCAGCGCTTTCGTCTATTTCGTGTTGGAAGCGGCGCTGGCGGACGATGCGCCCGGTGGTTGGTGGTGGCTGTCATCGTTCGGGGCGGGTTTTAGCTGCCACGGTGCGCTACTCAGAGTGCAATGACGTTCAATGTCGCGGCTCCCCTTGGCACAGTTGCCATGAACCTCGGATGACTATTTCCAGGACGGTGTCTGCCGAGTCGCTCGACGGCCTGGCTGAAAACGATCCATCGGCAGTCCACGCGCGGCGGGATTTGCGACGTATTCATCGTGTCATGGGGACCCGTTCGATTGTGTTGACTGCGTTGCGCGCCATAAAAACGCTTTACCGCTCGCCAATGCCACTACGCGTGCTTGAACTTGGCGCCGGGGATGGCACGCTGATGCTGGGTGTGGCCCGTGACGGCGGCCTTTCCTGGCCGCGGGTTCAGCTGACCCTGCTTGATCGGCAAACCCTGGTAGATGGTGCGACCATCAACGCTTATGCGCAAGCCGGCTGGACGGCAACTCCGAAGGTGGAGGATGTTCTGCATTGGGCGCGCGGTCCGGCGCAATGGCCAGCGCGCTGGGATTTGATCGTCGCCAATTTGTTCATGCACCACTTCGAGGAAACCCAGCTCGCCGAACTGCTGGGTGCTGTGGCGTCCCGGTCGGACCGGTTCTTTGCCTGTGAGCCGCGGCGCAGTTGGCCGGCGCTTGCAGGGAGCCGTCTGGTAGGCGTCCTGGGTGCGAATGCCGTTACCCGTGCCGACGCGGTGTTGAGCGTGCATGCGGGGTTTCGGGCGACCGAACTATCGGCACTGTGGCCCGCGAATGACACCGAATGGCAATTGCGCGAGTATCCGGCCGGCCTCTTCAGCCATTGTTTTTTCGCCCAGCGACGGGCGTCGCTGTGATGCGAACCGATTTCGATGCAGTGATCATCGGCGCGGGACCGGCAGGATCGACGGCGGCCATCTTGCTGGCGCGCGCGGGATGGTCGGTGGCGCTGGTTGAAAAACAGCGATTTCCACGCCGCAAGGTGTGCGGCGAATGCATTGC
>JANYBQ010000561.1 GCA_025360705.1 Betaproteobacteria bacterium
GGCGGTGATCCTGATCGGGGTGTTTCTTTGGCGCTCCAACCGTGAGGCGCGCAAGCCGCCGGCTGCCCGGCCAGGTAAAGAAGAGGGGGTCAAGGCGATCGAGATGGTGCGTTGCGATGTGTGTGGAGTGCATTGCCCCAAAGTCGACTCCCTGCCCGGCAAACGGGGCGTGTATTGCACCGCGCAGCACCGAAGCCAGGCCGAGTCCTGAGCGCTTTCGGGTGCTCTTCTGGGGCTGCACGCCATGAATAGTTCCCCAGCCCACCGGTGGTTCGATCTGCGCCCGCCAGAAGACGCGGGCGCATTGGCGGTGGAAGGCCCGGACGAGTTCGTGCGTTTGTGGCGCGGTTTCATGACCGCGCGCGTCACGCTGGGTGTCGTCCTGGTGATGCTTCAAAGCACCTTATATGCATTAGGGCAGTCGCACGACAAGTTGTTGATCATGGCCTGTGGCGTCTATCTGGTCGCCACACTGGGCACGCGTTTGCTCGCCAGGCCGCGCCGGTTGGGGCGGACATTCGATCCGCTGTGGCTATCGACCATCGGCGTGGATCTGCTCGCGTTCGGTCTGCTGCAATTTGTACAGGGGCACGCCGGCATCAACTACTCCCCGCTCCTTGCGTTGCCGGTGCTGCTGGCATCGGTACTGGGCTCATTGCCTTTGGCCATGGGTACCGCGGCAAGTGGCGCCCTGCTGTTGCTGGCCCAGGCCCTGTCGCTGGCGCTGGACCAGTCGGCGGATTCGGCGCAACTGTTCGCGCAGGCCGCCTTGACGGGGGCCGGCTACTTCGTCATCGCATTTCTCGCGACCCAGCTCTCGGCCGGGCTGGCGAGTGAGGAGCAGCGCTCGCGCCGTCATCAGATCGCGGTGCAGGTGCAGCGCCAGGTGAATGCGCTGGTGATCGAATCGCTCACCGACGGTATCCTGGTGGTAGACCTCAAGGGCATGGTGTGGGCCGCCAATCCGGCCGCCTGCAAATTGCTGGGACGCGAGCCAGCTTCGATACAAACGCCGTTCGACCTTGCCACCGATCCCCTGTGGCACGAGTTCGGCCGGTTGACGGCATTGAGCTTTTCCGCTGACCGCCCGCAACACGCCAACCTGGTTTTCCAACATGCCGGCGCCGGCTCCCAACACGTTCAGGTGCGCACGCGCATGACCGCGCCCGGTGACGGCGGAACCGGCCGCCTGTGTGTGATGTTCCTGGAAGACCAGCGCGAGATGGAGGCGCGTCTGCGCACCGAAAAGCTGGCCAGCATGGGACGCATGTCGACCGCCGTGGCGCATGAAATCCGCAATCCTCTGGCGGCCATCGTGCAGGCCAATGCGCTGCTGGACGAGGGTGTCGAGGACCCGGAACTCAAACGCCTGATCCAGATGGTGCAGCAAAATGCGCGCCGGCTGGAAAATATAGTCGACGAGGTGTTGAACATCTCGCGCGTGCAAAACCGTCTGGATGAGACCGGCCAGCGCGTGCAGCTCAACGAGGCGGTGGCACGCATCTGTCGCGACTGGTCGCGGCACACCGGCAGCGACGGCTTGCTGGAGACCGACCTGTGCGCCGCCAACCCGGTCGTGGCCTTCGACAGCGAACATCTGCGCCGGGTCCTGATCAACCTGCTTGACAATGCGCGGCGTTACGCGAGTGGGCAGCATCAGGCGATCCAGGTCTCGACCCGGATCGGCCCCGACGGCAATGGGGTGCTGGGCATCTGGAGCGATGGCGCGCCGATGGAGCAATCGGTCGAGCGCCATTTGTTCGAACCGTTTTTTTCCTCGGAAAGCAGGTCCACCGGCCTGGGTCTGTACATCTGCCGCGAGTTGTGCGAGCGGCACGGCGCCTTGATCGGTTTTGAGCGCAGCCGCAAAACGGTAGCGGACATCCAGGTGGACGGCAACGAGTTTCTGATTACGTTCGAAGTGCTGCCGCGATTCCTCGCCGTCGGCGGCGCATCTGACAAAATACCTGTCTCACCATGGCTGCAAAACCGTCGCTGAACGATGCGCAAATCCTCGTCGTGGACGACGAGCCCGATTTGCGCACCTTGTATGAATTGGCACTGGTGCGCGAGGGCTACAACGTGCAGGGCGTCGGCACGCTGGAAGATGCCTGGCAACATCTGGCGCAGCAGCGCTTCGATGTCGTCATCACCGACATGCGGCTGCCCGACGGACTCGGCATCGGTTTGCTGCACCGTCTGCGCGAACAGCATCGCACCGAGCGTTGTGTCGTGATCACGGCTTACGGTTCGGCGGAAAACGCAGTTGAATCCTTGAAGGCTGGTGCTTTCGACTACCTCACCAAGCCGGTGGATATAAAACAATTTCGCGCGGTAGTTGCATCGGCTATCCAGGGCGCCAGGACCCAGGCCTTCGCGGG
>JANYBQ010000565.1 GCA_025360705.1 Betaproteobacteria bacterium
GGAATGGGGCTCCGCTGAGCGGTTCGTATCTGGGTCCGCGCCCACCGTGGTGCAACAAGGCCGTCTGTAGATGTGCAGTCTGTTCCTCGTTTTATCGCAGCTTCAATTCATGCCACAGCAGGAATACCGCTTATCAAGGAAAAAATACAAATGCCACCGCTTGACTAATTTGGAAGTCCCTGTAAAGGGTTAGGCATCTGGCACCACCGCGCTTGGCCTATGTGCTTGCATAGTGTGCTCCAGCAATAACGAATGGCAGCACCAGCTCGGGGATGAGATAGCCAAGCCAGACCGGTGTGGGCTTGGGCAAGCCGACCTTGCTGATGGAAACCAAGCGACCCACACCCGCCAGCAAGACACCCAAAGCGAGCAGGTAGACAAGAAAGCCTTGCTGCCGGATGGTGAAGCCCGCCCATAGGCAAATGAAGCCTGTTGCCAGGTACACGCCGGCCATGAACCTGTGCACGTTGTCCAACCGTGGCGAAGTGTCTGGCTGGCCAAGGTACATCTGGAGCGAGCCACCAAAGATCGAAATTGCGGCGACAAGAAACAGGCCAATCTGCGTGATGTGTTGGCTGAGGCTCAGAGGCGCTTCGATGGACATGGCGATTCTTTCGGATGCCTAACGTTCGACATGAGCGGCGGGCCAAAGGGCGCGAAGCGGTCTTTGGAACGTCAGCTGGATGGAGGGGTGGCCACACACGCAACCGCTGTGAACATGACCAGCGCACCCGGATAGAGCTTAAGGGGCTGACACACGGCACGCGCAGGCGGCTCAACAGGAAAATAGCTCTTGAAGATTTCGTTGAACTGCTGGATCTTTTCCATATCGAGCAAGTAGAGCTGCACAAACATGACGTCCTTGTAGTTGCCGCCGGCCTCGCGTAGCAGTGCTCCCAGATTTCGCAGCGCTTGATGAGCTTGCTCAGCGAATGACGGAAGCATTTCGCCACTTTCTGGCGAACGCCCGATCATGCCAGCCGAGTAGAACATTCCGTTCGGAGCCAGCGTCGCTTGCGAAACTGGGTTGTACATGGCCGCAGCGGTTCCGGTTTGGATGAGACGTTTCATGAATGGCTCTTGGTGGCGTGGACAAATGCGAGTCTTGCGGGGCCTAATGCGATGTCCATCGCAAACACTGCGCATTACATTGGCTGCTGCGAATTAATCTGGACATCGAAATCTGCTGAAAAAGTCTTGCAGTCTGGTTTTTCCGCCGGTATACTGGTTATTTATCCAGTTATAAATTTGCCATGAAACCCGGCAACCCTCCGCTGCGATCAACTCGCCTGCTGGACCAGATGCGCGAACGTATTCGGTATTTGCACTATAGCCTGACCGGGAAGTGTTGGGCATCGACTTACCCTGGATGGACGACATCAACCGCGCCGCCAACAAACGCCGCATTCCCGGCGTGTTGACTCTGGACGAGGTTGCCGGCGTGCTGGCCCAGATGGAAGGCGAGGGCAACAAGGATCGCGTGGTGATGCTGCCGCGCTCGCTGGCTCCCGCTATGCGCCAGCCCATGCTGGCGTCGCGCGCGGTGTGGGAAACAGACCGGCAGGCCCAGCGCGGTGGGGTTGAAACACCGCATGCGCTGGATGTCAAGTATCCAAAAGTTGGCCAGACTTGGGGGTGGTTCTGGATGTTTCCATCCCCCACGCTTTCAGTCGATCCACGCAGTGGCGAGGTGCGACGCCATCACCTGTACCAGGAGCGATTGCAACGCGCCATGAAAAAGGCCGTGGAGCAGGCGGGCATTCACAAGCCGGTGTCGGTCCACACGTTAAGGCATTCGTTTGCCACACACCTCTTGCAGTCGGGCACCAACATTCGCGATGTCCAAGCACTGCTGGGGCACAGCGACGTAAGCACCACCATGATCTACACGCATGTGCTCAAGGTGGCGGCAGGCGGCACCACCAGCCCGCTTGACACGCTCCCAGCGGGGAAGCGTCCGCCAGCAAAACCGCCCAGACCCTGCACGACATTCAGGCCATGCTGGCATCGTTGACTCTGGCATGAACATGTGTGCTCCAGGCCCGGCACAAGCTCATGGTTTGGCGAAATAATGCACGCTACTCAAGCCCTGAAAATGCGCGTCTTGCGTCCACAACGTGGCACCATAAACTTGCGCGGTGGCGTAGATCAGGCTATTGGCCATGGGCAAGCCATTGCCGGCTGCGGAAAGAGCGAGTGCCGAGTCGATATCAACTACCCGCCCGCGTTGCATGTAGAGAACCGCCCGCGTCGCAGATTCCGCTCCCTTTACCCGGGCGAGGTACTTGTAGACCTCGTAAACCGTGATTACAGGCACAACCAGTTGCTGCGGCGCGGCAACCGCAGACTCGAAAAGCGCCGCGCGCGTGCCACCGTCAAACACTTCCAGCCAGCCCGACGAATCAATCACCCACGGAGTTGCCGGCAAAGCTCTGCGCCTGGCCATCAAAACCGCTCCGCATCATCGTCCAGGTTGCTGCCGCACCCCTTGAGATCCGCCTTCAGCTCTTCCAGCGTAGGCACGGGCACCAGCGCGATCGTCTTGCCACGCTGCGACACCACCATGCGCATTCCAGGCTCAAGCCCCATCGCCTGCCGAACGGCCAATGGAATGACAACCTGGAATTTGGGGGATAAGGTTACTGTGTTCATATCGATATCATAGCGTACGACGAAATTCATCGATCATGATCGACACCTACGAACGCCGTATCGCCCACCTCGACATGGACGCTTTTTATGCGTCGGTGGAACTGCTGCGTTACCCGCAACTCAAGGGTTTGCCGGTGGTGATCGGTGGTGGCCGCCGCGCGGTGGACGAGGCGCTCGAGGTTCTGTGCAACAACCCGTCGGTGCATAAGGCCAGCAACCTGCGCGCCCTTATTCCTGTGGACGCGTTTGCCCGACTCAAGGACTACACCGGGCGCGGTGTGATCACCACCGCCACCTATGCGGCGCGGCAGTTTGGCGTGGGGTCCGCCATGGGCTTGATGAAGGCCGCCAAGCTGTGCCCGCAAGCTATTTTGCTACCGGTGGACTTTGAGGAATACCGGCGCTTCTCACGCTTGTTCAAGGCCACCATCCTGAACATAACGCCGCATATGGAAGACCGTGGCGTGGACGAGGTCTACATCGATTTCACGCACGTTCCGGGCGGCCAGCGCGAGGGCGGGCGCGTGCTGGCGCGCTTGATCCAGAAAAGCATTTTTGACGCCACTGGCCTTACCTGCTCGTTGGGTGTGGCACCCAATAAGCAGCTAGCCAA
>JANYBQ010000585.1 GCA_025360705.1 Betaproteobacteria bacterium
GGCTCTCCGTCTATCAGCCAGGGAAGACGCACCAAGGGCACACCGTCGGATTCGATAAATGTTCCGCGCTCGCTGGCGATTTCACCCGCTACGGCCTCTTCGAGACCGCTGACACGCGTTACGGGAACACCGGCCTGGGTAAAACGTACTATCCAGGTTTCAGCATCCTGAAGGGTAAGAATGTCGTTCAAGGCCTTTTCCAGCGCCTTGAGGTTGTGGCTGCGCAAGCTGACAGTTGCGAACTTTTCGTCATTGGCCAGCCGGGGCGCATCCAGCACCCGGACCACGGCTTCCCACAAACGCTGGCTGGGCGCGGCGATAAGGATGTCGGCATCACGCGCCCGATAACATTGGTAAGGTGCTGCAATCGGGTTGCCCGACCCCGCTCTGGGCGGCCGCTGGCCGCTCAGCTTGGCGGCGCTAGCCTGGTAGGGCACGACGCTGAATGCCGTGTCCACCAAAGCGGTTTCCATGACAGCGACAGGCTGCCCTTTATGGCGCGCAAGCAGCGCGGCGAGTATCCCCATGGCGATCCATTGGCCGGTGCCCAGGTCGATCAGCGACGGTGCGCAGCGCGTGGGCGGCGCGCCATCGTGCCCGGTCATCTGCATGATGCCCGAGAACGCCTGCACCAGCGGGTCGTAGCCGGGCATGGGCCGACCTGCCGCGCCGGAACCGAAAGCATTCAGGTCGTAATACAAGACATCCGGATTGACTTTGCGCGCGTCCGCCTGCCCGATGCCGATGCGCTCCGCCACACCGGGCCGCATGCTCTGCAGAACCACGTGGGAGCGCGCGATCAAGGCGCGGGCCACCGCGACGCCTTGGGCCTGTTTCAAGTCGATGACCATGCCACGTTTGCCCGCACCCATATGGCGGTGCGCCAGGCTCATGCCGTCGACGAACGGCGGCCAGGCCCGCGCATCGTCGCCTTGCGGCGGCTCGATCTTCACCACGTCCGCACCCAGCTGCGCCAGAATCATGGCCGCATAAGGACCCGCCATGTTGGAGGAAAAATCGGCAATCCGCACACCAGCCAATGGTTGGAGTACGGGTTGACCTCCTTTTTGACTGGCAGTAGGAGCCATGAATATTTACTTTCCTGTAGCTGGCGGCGACGCCAATACGCCGACGCTGCGCAGTCGCGAAAGCTCATCCGCATTCACGCCCAGGCTGGTCAGCAAAACATCCGCATCCGCGCCAATCTCTGGCGCAGGACCGGCGGGACCGGCGGGCGTCGCCCCAAAATCAACCGGTGTGGCGACACCGTTGAAACTTTCCGGTATGGCCTGCCCTTTGCCCACCGGCACGTTGACGAACGCGCCACTCGCCAGTACTTGCGGGTCACTCAACAGGTCGTCCACCGAGTTGATCGGTGCCCACCACACATCGTGGCCGCGAAAAATCGCAGCCCATTCTTCGCGCGTGTGGCTTGCAGTCAATGCGTCTATCGCTGCTACCAGCGCTTGCGCGTTGCGCCGACGTTCGCGCGGTGTGCCAAAACGCCCGTCTTTTTCCAGTGCGGTATCGCCCAGGGCTTTGACGATACCGGGCCAGTGGCGCTCCGACTCGGCGCCCACCAGCCAGAACCATTTGCCGTCACCCGCGCAATAGGTGTTCATGAGCGGGTTCTGCGGCTTGGTGCGGGGCGGCGGTGGCGCGACCCGCCCCAGGCCCACCCGCGTTGCCACGTCCATGCCGATGCTGTAGATTCCGGTGCGCAACAGCGAGGTCGATACCAACTGCCCCTGGCCGCTGCGTTCGCGGTGGAACAAGGCGCCCATGATGCCGGACACGATGGTAATGGCGGTCACGTTGTCGCCCAGGCCGCCGGGCAGGATGGGCGGCGCCGCGCCTGGCGGCGTGGCACGGTCAGCCAGCCCGCTGCGGCCCGAAAAGGCCGCCATGTCGTAGCCCGGCGCGTCACGGTCCGGGCCCGCGAGACCATAGGCCGTCAGGCTGGCATAAACCAGGCGGGGGTGTTGCGCCAGCAGCGTTGCAGGGTCCAGCCCCACGCGCTGCAAAAATTGCGGCCGCATATTGGTGATGAACACATCGGCCGTGGCAATCAGGCGCTGCACCAAAGCAATTCCGTCCGCGTGGTTTACATCCAGCGCGATGCTCTTCTTGCCGCGGTTGTAGAGGTCGAACGGAGGGCAGCGCTCTTCCCTGGAACCCGAAAGCGCGCCGAACAACTTGCGCATCGGGTCGCCGCCTGGCATCTCGATCTTGACGACTTCGGCGCCCCAGTCCGCCAGGATGCCGCCCGCGGCAGGCCCTGCCACCCAGAGCCCCATTTCAACGACACGGATTCCTTTTAAAAGGCTCATGTCGAGGCCCTCCCGCGAAACACCGGCGGCCGCTTTTCCATAAAGGCACGCGGACCCTCCTTTGCGTCGTCCATTAGGGCGTTCTCCTTGGTGCATTGCGTTTCGATGGCAAAGGCTTGTTCCAGCGGAAGGCCATTTGAGCGCACCATCACTTCCTTGGTTTTTTCCAGCGCCACGGGGGCGCCCAGGCTCACCCTGCGGGCCAAGTCCAGCGCCGTAGCCATCACCTGATCCGGTTCGACTACACGATTCACCAGCCCCATCGCCAGCGCCTGCTGGGCCGATACCGGTTCCCCCAACAGCAGCAGTTCCATCGCATGCGCCCAAGGCACCTGCCGCGCCATGCGCACCAGCGATCCACCGCTGGCGATCAGGCCACGTCGCACCTCGGTGACGGCAATCGTCGCCGTGCTCGACATCACGCGAAGATCGGTGCTCATCACAAACTCGGCTCCTCCCGCGTGGGCATGGCCGTTGATGGCGGCGATTACCGGCTTGAAGAAGCTGGCGTTGCGCAGCAGCGCAGCGCCCAGCTGCTTGCGATCGGCGGAGAAGCGCTCCTCCCATTCGCCTTGCGGCGCGCGGGTTCGCATCATGAGCGGAATAAGGCTGCCCATATCCCCACCCGAGGAGAATGCCTGGTCCCCGGCGCCTGTTACCACGATGACACGAACTGAATGGTCGTCGGCTATCTCACGCCAGAACCTGGCCAGCCGTACCACCATCTCCGGCGACAGGGCATTGCGTTTTTCGGGCCGGTTAAGCGTGACGATCGCAATGCCGCCCTGCTGCTCCACTAGAACCTGGGACATGGCAACCAGTCTCCTTGCTGCGTTTGGGTTTGCGTAGTCGTGGACGGGGTGGCCGCAACTTGCAGCAGCCAGTCCGCCACCCTCTTGCGCAACGCCATGTAATCGGCCTTGCCATTGGGGCCCCGGCCGACGGCGTCCACCACCAAAACATGCCGCGGCGCCTTGTGGCGGGCCAGCTTGCCGCGCACATGCGCCGTAACCGTCGCCGCGTCCACCATGCGGCCCGGCACTGGCTCGACCACCGCCGCCACGGTTTCGCCGAAGCGCTGGTCCGGCACACCCACCACCACGCAGTCACGCACCTCGGGCAGCAGCTTGACGCACTCCTCCACTTCCTCGGGGAAAACTTTTTCGCCGCCGGTGTTGATGCTCACCGACCCGCGGCCCAGCAAAGTGATGCTGCCATCCGCTTCGACCAACGCAAAGTCGCCCGGAATCGCGCAACGCACGCCGTCGATCAGGGGAAACGTTGCGGCAGTCTTGTCCGGATCACCGTAGTAACCGACAGGCACCCTGCCACGCACCGCGATCCGCCCGGCGACGCCGCTGCCCGGCGCGACCGGCCGACCTTCAGCGTCAATCACAAAAGCGTTCTGGCCCAGCGTGAAACGCGCGGGCTGGCTCGCCTTGTCCCTTGAAGAAATCGACCGCCCCATGCCGCTGGCTTCGCTGCTATTGAGGAAGTCGATCAACAGCGCGCGCGGCGCGTGTTGCAGCAGGCGCTGCTTGCT
>JANYBQ010000651.1 GCA_025360705.1 Betaproteobacteria bacterium
TGGCCGTCGGTCAGGCGGCCATCGTCCAACACCTGCAGCAGCACATTGAAAACGTCCGGATGCGCCTTCTCGATTTCATCCAGCAGCAAAACGCTGTACGGTTTGCGCCGCACCGCTTCGGTCAGGTAACCGCCCTCTTCGTACCCTACGTATCCGGGTGGCGCGCCGATCAGCCGCGCAACCGAATGTTTTTCCATGAACTCGCTCATGTCGACACGGATCAGGTGGTCTTCCGAATCGAACAGGAAACCCGCCAGCGCCTTGCACAGTTCGGTCTTGCCGACGCCCGTGGGGCCAAGAAAAAGGAACGATCCCGTCGGACGGTTCGGATCGCCCAGCCCGGCGCGTGACCGGCGGATGGCATTGGCCACGGCGGTGATCGCCTCGCCTTGCCCCACAACACGCAGGTGCAGCTTGTCTTCCATCTGCAGCAACTTGTCGCGTTCACCCTGCATCAGTTTGGACACCGGGATACCGGTGGCGCGCGCCACCACTTCGGCGATTTCTTCCGCGCCAACTTGCGTACGCAACAGCCGGGGCGCCGTACCGGGGCCCTTTTTGGCTTCCACATCCTGCGCGTCCTTGAGCTGCTTTTCCAGCTCGGGCAACTTGCCGTATTGCAGCTCGGCGACCTTGTTGTAGTCGCCCTTGCGCGTGAGTTCCTCGATTTGCTGGCGCAGCTTGTCGATCGCCTCGCGTACGTGTGCGCTGCCCTGCGCCTGTGCCTTCTCCGCCTTCCAGATCTCGTCCATATCGGCGATTTCTTTTTGCAGCTTGGCGATCTCATCTTCGAGCAAATCGAAACGTTTTCTCGACGCCTCGTCCTTCTCGCGACGCACCGATTCGCGTTCGATCTGCAACTGGATCAGCCGCCGGTCCAGCTTGTCCATGACCTCGGGCTTGGAGTCGATTTCGATCTTGATCTTGGCGGCCGCTTCGTCGATCAGGTCGATCGCCTTGTCGGGCAGGAAACGGTCGGTGATATAGCGGTGGCTCAGTTCGGCTGCGGCCACGATGGCCGGGTCGGTGATGTCCACGCCATGGTGTACCTCGTATTTTTCCTGCAGGCCGCGCAGGATCGCAATGGTCGCCTCGACCGTCGGCTCACCGACCAGGATCTTCTGGAAGCGGCGCTCCAGCGCGGCATCCTTCTCGATGTATTTGCGGTACTCGTCCAGCGTGGTGGCGCCGACGCAATGCAGTTCGCCGCGCGCCAATGCCGGCTTGAGCATATTGCCGGCGTCCATCGCGCCTTCGGCCTTGCCGGCGCCCACCATGGTGTGCAGCTCGTCGATAAACACAATGGTCTGGCCTTCGTCCTTGGCCAGGTCCTTGAGCACGTTCTTCAGGCGCTCCTCGAACTCGCCACGAAACTTGGCGCCCGCGAGCAGCGACGCCATGTCCAGCGACAGCACGCGTTTGCCCTTGAGCGACTCAGGTACTTCGCCGGCCACGATGCGCTGTGCCAGGCCTTCCACGATGGCGGTCTTGCCCACGCCGGGTTCACCGATCAGCACCGGGTTGTTCTTGGTACGCCTTTGCAGCACCTGGATGGCGCGGCGGATTTCGTCATCACGCCCGATCACCGGGTCAAGCTTGCCGGCACGTGCGCGTTCTGTCAGGTCGATGCAATATTTTTTGAGCGACTCGCGCTGGTCTTCGGCGTCGGCATTGTCCACGTTCTGGCCGCCACGCACCGCGTCGATCGCCACTTCGAGCGATTTGCGCGTAAGACCGTTGTCGCGCGCGACTTTTCCGATGTCCTGCTTGCTGTCGGCAACCGCCAGCAGAAACAACTCGCCGGCGACAAATTGGTCGCCGCGTTTTATCGATTCCTTCTCGGCCGCCTGCAACAGGCTGACCGTATCGCGACCGATCTGAACCTGCTCCTGGCCCTGCACCTGTGGCAGTTTCTTCATGGCCATTTCAGTCGCGGCCAGCAGGCCGTTAGTGTTGACGCCGGCGCGTTGCAACAGTGCCTTGGGTCCATCGTCCTGACGCAGCATGGCGACCAGTACATGGGACGGTTCGATATAGGCGTGGTCGTTGCCCAGTGCAAGCGTCTGCGCCTCGCCCAGGGCTTCCTGAAATTTGGTCGTGAGTTTATCGATTCGCATTGAAATCCTCTTGGAATGCCTACAGCTTAGGCTTTCGCGGAGGTTTTCAAGACCCCGCGTCGCCCAGGCATTTGACATACATCAAAGGACGAGCGCCTTTCCGCCACCGGCGGTTGAACAGGGGCACGCCGCGCAATCCCAGAGGTTATCAATCACCCACGATGCCATTGCGCTTTATCACCGCGCCCCAGCGCGGATAGTCCTTGGCGGATAACCTGCGCAACTCTTCGGGCGTGGACGCCGTGGCATCCATGCCCGCCTTGCCCAGCGCATCGCGGATATCCGGCTGGCGCAGTATCGCGGCCAGCTCGGTGTTGAGCCGCGCAACCACCGGCGCCGGTGTCTTGCCTGGAACGAAGAAGGCGTACCACAGGTCCACGTCCACGCCCTTGACGCCGAGTTCTTCAAAGGTAGCGACAGCGGGCGCCACCGGATGGCGCCGCGGGCTGCCCACCGCGAGTGCCGTCAACTTGCCGGCCGCGACGAAAGCCTGAGCCACATGGACGGGCAGGAAACCCACCATCAGTTCACCCGAGAGCAAATCTTGCG
>JANYBQ010000666.1 GCA_025360705.1 Betaproteobacteria bacterium
GAAGCCAAAGGCAGCGGCGACGGGCGCGAAGTCCACATCGGGAAACACGGACATGCCGACTGGCATGTCGATCTGCTTGAGGTAGTGGAGCTCGGCACCGTAGGCGCAATCGTTCATCACGACGATGGTCAGCGCTATGTCCTCTCGCGCCACGGTTTCGAGTTCGCCCAGAGTCATGAGGAAACTGCCGTCGCCAATGAAGAGCACGGTAGGCCGATCGGGCGCGCCCCGCGCAAAACCGAGCGCCGTTCCGAACCCCATGCCGATCGACGAAAAATCGGCCGACATCTTGAATTGTCCCGGACCTTGAACCCGCATATAGGGAACAACCTGCAGAAAATTGCCGGCGTCGTACACGGTGTTGCGCTCCGGCGGCAGCAGCCGGTCGAGCTCGATCGCAAGCGCGCGCGGATCCACGGTGCGCTGGGTATGTGCGGGAACGAACTCGCTGGCCATGTCAAAACCGGCCAGTTGCTGCTGCAAGGCGGGCGAACGCAGAGGCATGTCGTCCTCGGGCCTACTTGGCAGCATGGCTAACAGCGCTCGCACCGTCAGCCGTACGTCGCCGACGACTGCCAGGTCCACCGGACACCAGCGCCCGATGGCTTCAGCCGATCTGTCCACCTGAATCAGGGGCACACCGGTCGGTAGTGCCTGTCCGTGGCTGGTCGTGTGCTGGTTTAACCCAGCTCCGACCACCAGGATGCAATCCGCCTGCTCCATGATCCGCCGCCCGCCGGAATGCGAGAAAGAACCGACTACGCCGCAGTCGAGGGGATGGCCGCGGAACATCCCGCGCGCCTTCAAGGTCGTAGCAAGAGCAGCGCCAAGGTGGTCAGCCAGCGCCAACAGGTCCTCGCGTGCGTCGGCCAAAACGGCACCCTTGCCAGCGATGATGAGCGGCTTGCGACTCTTTCCCAGCAGATCCGACGCAATTTGCAAGGCGGCCGGGCGCGGCGGCAGCGGAACTGAAGCCGGCGATGGCCTGGGCGTGGGTCGCGTGAGTTCGGGATCGAGCGCTTGCCCCTGCACATCGGCGGGTAGCAACAGCGCCACGGCGCCTTCATGCACGGTTGCCGCCACCGCATCCTGCAGCAGTTGCCGCGCGTGCGCGCCGCTGGTGGGCCGGAAGCTTCGAATGCCCGCCGCCCTCAACGCACCCTGGGTATCGAAAGCCTTCGCGTCCGGCCCGAGCGCGCGAACCGCGGGCGCCGCATACGCCGCCTCGCCGAAGATCAGCAATACCCGCGAGCCGGTGCGCTTGGCATAGGTGGCACCGTGCAAGGCGTTGGCGGCGGCCGGACCTCGCCCTATGACCGCTACCCCCAGACGGCCGGAAGCCGCGGCATAACCTTCAGCCATCGCCGCAGCATTGTTCTCGTGGCGCGTGCCGTGGAACCGAACACCGACCGCATCGAGAGTAGTGACGAAGCGGGCCGTGTCGTCGCTCATGAGCCCGAACACGCACTCGATCCCGAGCGACTTGATGTCGCCCGCGAGCGCTTCAAAAGTGAGAACAGTAGAGGGCATATTGCTCCAGTGGTGTCCCAACGCCTTTACATCTGGATGTCGTAAGTCAATGCGTTCCTTACCAGTATCGACGCATGGATTGCTCCATGTGTGGCGGAGCCGCAAACCTCCGCACGGGCGATGACCATGATATGGCCGCCTTAATTCCGCGTGATTCTGATTGGAGATGGCCAGCCATCAGGTTCCGCTGGGAAATGACAGGGTCTTCACAGCGTCGCGACCAGCTCTGGCACGACAACGAACAGATCGGCCTCCAACCAGTAGTCGGCCACACTGAAGATCGGCGCTTCAGCGTTCTTGTTGATTGCCACGACGACCTGGCGGTACTTCATGCCAGCCAGCACTTCCACCGCCGCCGCGCCGGCAGTCATCGGGCACACCAATGGCGCGCCATAACGAAAGACAGTTCCTCCCCAGATTCCCGTCGATACACTCTTGACGAACCGGCGACCGCCGAGACCGTCTAACGCCCTAAATTTCACGCGGTCTGATCAAAACTATCGACAGGGAAATGACCGATGAACCTCGTGCCTGATGTCCTGGTGAAGATGGCGCTGGCCCTTGCTTGTGCGGTGGCCGCGACTAGCGCCGTAGCCGCCTACCCGGACAAGCCTATCAAGGTGCTCACACCCTTCCCGCCGGGAGGTCAGGTGCCGACCATCGCGTACGTGATGGCGCAGCGAATGGGAACGCTTCTGGGCCAACCTCTCGTTCTCGAGACACGTGCGGGGGCGGCCGGCACGATTGCCGCGACCTTGGCGGCCAAAGCGCCCAAGGACGGCTACACGGTGTTGTTCGCCACGTCCTCGATGCTGGGCATCGCCAAGTACATGTACAAGGACCTGGCATACGATCCGGTAGTGGACTTTGCCCCGGTGATCTACCTCGGAAACGTGACCGTCGGTGTCTTCGCCAGCCCGCAAGCCGGTTTCAACTCGCTCGACCAACTTGTCTCGGCGGCGCGCGCCAATCCGGGGAAGATCAACTTCAGCTCCCCCGGCGTCGGCAGCGTGTCGCACCTGGCGGGCGAACTTTTCAAGTCGCGCGCCCAGCTCGATCTCACGCACGTGCCCTACCAGGGGTTTGCAGCGCAGATGACGGATCTGATCGGCGGTCGAACCGAATTGGCCATCGCCGGCATGGCCAGCGGGCTGTCTTACGTGCGCGACGGACGGGTGAAGTTGATAGCGGTGGCCTCGAAGTCTCGTTCGAAGATGATGCCGGACGTGCCTGCGCTCGGCGAACGGCTACCGGGCTATGACGCGCCGGCATGGCTCGGCATCGTGGCGCCATCGGGGATCCCTGCGGAAGCGCTTGAGCGGCTCGAGTGGGCCGCGCAGGAAGCACTCAAGGACCCGGAGACCATCAAGACTTTGGAAGCGCAGGGCCTGGATCTGGAAGTCATGACGAGACGCGGCTTCGCGGAGAAGATCCGCCGCGATCTTCCGCTGTGGGAAGAGGCGGTGAAGGCTTCCAACGCGCGTGCGCCGGAAACGCGCTGAGCCGAGGCGATCAACATGCGTCGACAATGGAAACTGCGACCGGCTGAGGCCACGCGCGAATGGCGTGTAGGCGCGGTGCGTATCACGAAGGTCAGCGAGTGCGTGCTCGAAAGCGCGCTCGACGAGCCTTCTATCGAAGAAGGTTTTCTCGGCCAGGCGACGCGGGAATCGCTGCTCGGGATCGGCTGGTTGCGCCCGGACTTCATCAGCGCCGAGGGTGGCGTGTTGCTGGCGTTCCATGCACTGGTCATCGAGGTCGCCGGCCGCACCATCGTGGTCGACACCTGCGTGGGCAATGACAAGCAACGGCCGCTGCAGCCGTTCTGGCATGAAATGACCGGCACTTTTCTCGAGCATCTCATGGCAGCCGGGGTAGCGCCCGAGAAAGTCGACACCGTCGTCTGCACCCACCTGCACGTTGACCATGTAGGCTGGAACACGCGCAAGGTGGACGGTCGCTGGATGCCCACTTTCCCGAACGCGCGCTACCTGTTTGGCCGCCTGGAGTACGAGGCCTGCAGCCGTGAGGCTACTGCGGCGACTGATGCCTCGCAGGGGCCGCATTCCGCGCCATTCATGGCCGATTCCGTGCAACCCATCTTTGACGCGGGGCTGGCGCAGCTGGTGGAGGCCGATCACCGCATTTGCGACGAGGTCCACCTGTTTCCAACACACGGCCATACGCCCGGCCACGTGAGCGTGATGGTGGAGTCGGCCGGAGAGCGCGCTATCATCACCGCCGACAGCATCCACAATCCTTGCCAGTTGCGCCACCCCGACTGGTCGGTTTCGGCCGACGCGGATCGTGCCGCGGCGGTGGCCACGCGCAGCGCGCTGCTCGAAGCGCATGCCGACAAGCCCACGCTTTTCATCGGCACGCACTGGGCCGGCCGTTCGTGCGGCTACATCGAGCGCGACCGGGGCAGTTATCGCCTGCGTTGAACCTAGAAACGGCAGTTGACCGCTCGTTTCCCGCTGGCGTTTCCAGGTTGAAATCCTC
>JANYBQ010000688.1 GCA_025360705.1 Betaproteobacteria bacterium
CCCAGCGCATGCTGTGCATAATGGACTCAGTTTAGAAATTGGGGTTTGATTATGCTTGACCGGGACGGCTTTCGGCCCAACGTCGGCATCGTCCTGCTCAACCAGAAGAATCAGGTTTTTTGGGGTAAGCGCATTCGTACCCACTCGTGGCAATTTCCGCAGGGTGGCATTGACCGGGGCGAAACTCCCGAGCAGGCCATGTTCCGCGAATTGCACGAAGAAGTGGGGCTCCAGCCGGAGCATGTTTGCGTGGTCGCCCGCACCCGCGACTGGTTGCGCTACGAAGTGCCGGACCGTTATATACGCCGCGATGCGCGCGGCCATTACAAAGGCCAGAAACAGATCTGGTATTTGCTCCAGCTGGTCGGCTACGACTGGGACTTGAACCTGCGCGCCACGGATCATCCCGAATTCGACGCCTGGCGCTGGAACGACTACTGGGTGCCACTGGACATGGTGGTCGAATTCAAACGCGGTGTTTACGAAACGGCTCTGACCGAACTTTCGCGGTTTTTGCCGCGCTACGATGCGCGCAACCGTTATCTGCGCCACGGAACCCGCGGCCGGGAGCACGACCACCATGCTGGTGACGAGTCGATGCCAGGCACGGGATTTGAATTGCCTCCCGGCGCCACTTTCGAGCCCGACCCGCAAACCAATATGTCGCTCGATCCAACCGGAGATTCGCATGCGAATTAGCAAACTTCCCACACTGCTTATCTGGATTGCGGCGTGCAATGTGTCGGCTCAATTCATCGACGATGATCCGGACTGGAAAGAAGTAGAAATCCCCGCCCCACCCGCTTTCGCGGTCGACCGTCTGATTCAGCTGGAAATGCCTCGTCATATTTCGCTCAAGGTCGGAATCGATCCGGAAACGCTGCGCATAACCCGCGATGGAATCGTTCGTTATGTGGTGGTAGCGACCTCCGCGAGTGGAAGTACCTATGCCACCTACGAGGGCATCCGGTGTCAAACCGGTGAAGTCAAAACCTATGCGCGGCACGGTGCAACCGGACAATGGATTGCGATAACCAACCCGCAATGGAAGCCGCTCAACGGCAACCAACCTTCACCGCATGCAATGGCGCTGGCGCGCCAAGGGGCATGTGACGGCCGGGCGCCTGCTTCACAGGTGCCGGCGCAGATCATCAACAAGCTGACGCACCCTCCGCTGGATCACCGATAGAGACCTGCCAATGGAGGCCTACCGCGTAAGCACCAGGTTGTCACGGTGCAGCATCTCGGGCTCCGCGACGTAACCCAACAGACGTTCAAATTCGCTCGATGGCTTGCGGCATATCAGCCGAGCTTCGAAGCTCGAGTAGTTGGCAAGGCCTCGGGCTATTTCCACTCCGCTGGTTTCGCGCACCGCGATCACATCACCACGTGAAAACTCACCTTCCACGCTGGTCATGCCGATCGGCAACAGGCTCTTGCCCTCATCGCGCAGCTTGGAGGCAGCACCCGCGTCGACGGTTACCGAACCGCGCAACTGCAGATGGTCCGCGATCCACTGTTTACGCGCCTGAGTTTTCTGGGTCTGCGCCACAAGGAGGGTACCAATGGGCTCGCCACCGCAAAGGCGATGCAACACATCGGGTTCCCTGCCCCATGCGATCACGGTGGACGCGCCAGAACCGGCGGCTCGCCGGGCCGCAAGAATCTTGGTGAGCATTCCACCGCGCCCCAAGCTGGAACCCGCACCACCAGCCATCAATTCCAACGCTGCGTCACCCGCCTTGGCCTGCCGCACAAACTGCGCCTGCAAGTCTTTTCTGGGGTCGGCTGTGTAGAGGCCTTTTTGGTCCGTCAGGATAATCAGCACATCCGCCTCAACCAGGTTCGCCACCAGTGCACCCAGCGTGTCGTTGTCACCGAACTTGATTTCGTCGTTGACGACCGTGTCGTTTTCGTTGATGACCGGGACTACTCCAAGCTTGAGCAAGGTCAACAGCGTCGATCGGGCATTTAGGTAACGCTCGCGATCCGCGAGATCGGCATGCGTCAGCAGAACCTGTGCGCTACCAAGGCCGTTTTCACGCAGCTTGGATTCGTACATTTGGGCCAGCCCCATCTGCCCCACCGCCGCAGCCGCCTGCAACTCATGAATTTCATGCGGACGCACCGCCCAGCCCAGGCGTTTCATACCCTCGGCGATCGCCCCGCTCGACACCATGACGACCTCACGGCCGTCTTTCACCAGAATCGCCAATTGGCGGCTCCATTCGCCGATGGCCCGCTGATCCAGACCGCGGCCCTCGTTGGTTACCAAACTGGAGCCCACCTTGACCACGATGCGTCTGGCATCGCGCACCAAGGTAGAACCGCTACCGCCGTCGTCAGTCATGCAACCGGATCAGCGAAACGTGGATCCACCTGTTCAGGGGAATGCTCGATTACCTGCTGTGCCTTGATGTGTTTGTAAACCGCTTTGACCAAGGCCTGGCAACCTTCGTGGTTCAGCGCCGAGATTTCAAATACGGGGCCCTTGAATTTGAAGCGTTTGACAAAGTCCTTGACGAGCGCGGCGCGTTCATCGGCAGGCACCATGTCGAGCTTGTTCAGCACCAGCCAACGCGGTTTGCGGTACAAAGCCGGATCGTATTTCTTCAGTTCGTTGACGATCGCTTTGGCTTGAACAACTGCGTCGACCGAATCGTCGAACGGCGCCATGTCCACCACGTGCAGCAGCAGGCGTGTACGCTGCAAATGGCGAAGAAACAAATGTCCCAGACCGGCGCCTTCCGCAGCCCCCTCGATCAAACCTGGCAGATCGGCCACGACAAAACTTTGTTCCGGGCCCACCCGCACAACCCCAAGATTCGGGTGCAGCGTGGTGAAGGGATAGTCGGCAATTCTGGGCCGGGCATTCGATATCGCCGTGATCAGCGTGGATTTGCCCGCATTCGGCATGCCCAATAGGCCCACGTCGGCAAGTACCTTCAATTCCAGCTTTAGACTCTTTTTGTCTCCCGGCCATCCAGGCGTCTTCTGGCGCGGCGCGCGGTTTATGGCGCTTTTGAAGCGCATGTTTCCAAAGCCGCCATCACCCCCTTTGGCAATCGTGATGACTTCACCGGGTGTCAACAGTTCGTACAACACCTCACCCGTCTCGGCGTCGGTGATGACGGTTCCCACTGGCATTTTTAGCGTGATGTCGTCGCCGGCGGCACCGAACATGTCCGAGCCCATTCCATGTTGGCCGCGTTTGGCATCGTGCCGGCGCGAGAAACGAAAATCCACGAGAGTATTCAGATTGGGATCCGCCACCGCAAAGACGTGCCCTCCACGGCCACCGTCGCCCCCATTGGGCCCGCCGAATTCCTTGTACTTTTCGTGGCGGAACGAGACGCACCCGGCCCCCCCATCTCCGGCGGAGATATCGATAAAAGCTTCGTCGACAAACTTCATGGTGCTACGCCCGATGATAGGTGGGCCAACTGATGAAGCCACACGATACGTCTGGCCCGACCGCTCGTAGAGCAAACGCGGTAATACACGTTCACGGGATGCATAAGCGAAAAACCCCGCGCCACATGCGCAGGGTTTCATAACGGAGCGACTTTTCGCGTCAGGCCGCCGTGATGCTCACTGTGTGCTTGTTCAAAGCGCCTTTTATAGCGAACGACACCTTGCCTTCAGCCAGCGCGAATAGTGTGTGATCCTTGCCGATGCCCACATTGGCGCCGGGATGGAACCTGGTGCCCCGCTGACGTACGATGATTGAGCCTGCGCTAATCAACTCGCCGCCGAAAGCTTTCACACCCAGCATCTTGGGCTTTGAGTCGCGCCCATTTCGCGTAGAGCCGCCGCCTTTTTTCTGTGCCATGAACTTCTCTCCAGTCAGTCAGGGAAAAGACAAGCGCCGATCCCCATATTTTGATTAGCCGGTGATTGCACCAATCTGCAGTTCTGTGAACTGCTGGCGATGCCCCTGACGTTTTTGGTAATGTTTGCGACGGCGCATTTTGAAAATGCCAACCTTGTCGTGTTTACCATGCGCCAGCACCGTTACCGTTACCGTTGCGCCGGACACCAAGGGACTGCCAACCCGAATCTCGGCGCCATTTCCCACCGCCAAAACCGGTGGCAAGCAATATCGGGTTGCTGCTGGCGAAAAAATCAAAGTAGAACAGATTGCTGCGGACGTAGGCCAGGAGAT
>JANYBQ010000700.1 GCA_025360705.1 Betaproteobacteria bacterium
CGTTGCGGGCGCCGACAGCAGCAGGGCCGGCATCACGCCGAGGTAATGCGCTATGGTTGCGCCGCTTTCGCGCGCGCTGCGCAGCCAGGTGCCTGGGTGGAACCGATCCAGTTGCACCAGGCACCCGCCGGCCACCAGCACCACCATGGTCGAGAACGCCATGGCATTCATGTGGCTGAGCGGCAGCGGCGTGATGACGCGTTCGGTATCGCGACGGATGCCGCAGACACCGTCGAGCGCGGCATACCACTCGCCCGCACGCAGGAAGTAGTGGTTGGCCAGCATGCAGCCCTTGGGCCGGCCCGTGGTGCCCGAGGTATACAGCAAGCCACACTCCGTGCCGCTGCCGATCGGCTCCGCGGCGCGCGGCGGCGCGGTCCTGGCACGCGGCACGTCGCCGGCCTCCAGCATGGTGTCAAACGCCACCCCGGCCCGCGACGCGGCGGCACGCAACTCTTGGGCACGCCCGGGTAGCGTCACCGCAAGACCGATCTCGCTGTGGCCGATCAGATAGACCAGTTCCGCCGCGCGCAGGTCGGCATTGATCGGCACCACGCTCACGCCCAGGGCATTCAGCGCGAACCAGTGCAGCAGGAAGGCCGGCCGGTTCTCGAGCAACAGGCCAACGCGGTGGCCGTGGCCATAACCGGCGTTGGCGTAGGCAGCGCGCAGACGCTCGACCCGCGCGGCAGCCTCGCTCCAGCGGATCGCACCGGCCGTCACGCCATAAGCCCTGGCCGTGACCGATTCGGTGAACAGGAAATCGGCCCGCGGTTTACGCGCCGCGGTGGCGCGGAAGACATCGTAAACGGTGGCGTTCATTGCCGGACCTAGATGAAAAGCTGCACCGCGGGCAGCGCGGCGTCGCAGTTGAGCAGGTTCACGCGCTTGAGCGTCATGCGCAATACGCCATCCCGCAACGTGAGGTGATGGAAGAAAGTGCCGACAAAGAACTGCAATTCGTCGCCCTGCGACTCGGTGTAGTGAAATTCGGTGCGCACCACAAAGCGGTTGCCGGCCGCGTCGAACTGCTCGACCGTCGGCGTCTGCAGCAGATGGTGGCAGCGGCTCGGCGGCTGCTGCGCAAACGCGCGCGGGCTGCCGAGGCGCTCCACGCGCAGGTCGCGCAGCAGCTTGTCCTCGTAGAGGTGCGAGGTGTGGTTGATGCCGTCTTCCTGGTCCGGCACCAGCGGAACCCAGTAGAAGGCGTCGCCGGTGAAAAGCGCGTTCCACTCCGCGAAGCGTTTGGCGTCGAGCAGGCGCGACTCGTGGACCACGAAGTCGATCAGGTCCTGCCGCGTAGGCGTTGCCCCCAGCCCTGGCTTCGCCAGGCCCCCCGAGGGGGTGCTGTCGTCCTTGGGGCGGCCCGGCGAACGACTTTGCCGCGCCTCCATCACATCGTCTCCGTCATGTAGCGCGCCCAGCTGCGGTACTGGTTGCGCATCGGAAGTTCGCTGGTACCGCCGGTCGTAATCTCGCCGCCGGCAAGCTCCGCGGGGTCGTAGTTGCGGTGCAGGCTGACCCACTCGTTGCCGCTCGCGTGCAGGCCGGCCTGCACGCCGCGGTAGGCGTGCAGGTCATCGTGTCCCACCACCGAAAAAGGCGAGTTGATGAGCCGGTTGTACATGGTGGTACGTTGCAGCAGCTCGGGCGGCGCGCCTTTGAGCCGGAAGGTCCAGCTCTCGATCAGCGTCCGGTCGACCGCGATCGGCTTGACCACGCGGATCGACTGGATGGCGCCCTTGATCGTGAGGTTGGGGTAATACACGGTGTTATGCCGCGCCATGCCGAGGATGCGCGCGGTGCGCTCCTCGCCGTAACGCGCTTTCATCGCGTCGTCGTACGCGGGAATTGCCTTGTACTTGCTGTGGATGCTGAAGTTCACGCCGGTGAAGCTGTGGCCGTTGTCATAGGTGCGCACGCCCATGTCGTCGAAAAACTGGTAGTCGGACGTGAAGGGCACGAACTGCTCGATCGCCATGGGTTTGACCGCGTCCGCCGGTTTGCCGGCCCACATGCGTTTGGCGGTGCCGGCCGACGACTCGTGCACCACCATCGGATGCATGGTGTCGTTGAGGTTCTCGACAAACATCTTCCAGTTGCACTGGTGCATGAAACGCAGGCATCCGCCCGCGATTTCGAGTTCGCCCTCAGGCGAGCGGTCGGCCATGTTGTCGATCGAACCCAACGAGTCGCCGAAGTAATCTTCAAAGCCCGGTCCCACGTCGTTGATCTTCACGAAGATGAAGCCGCGGTAACTGCGCAGGTTGGGAATGGTCGTCAGGCCCTTGCCGGATTCGCAGTCGCCCATGCCCGTGCCTTCGTACGCCTTCTTGAGCGGTATCGCGAGCAGCGAGCCGTCGGTCTTGAAGGCCCACGCATGGTAGGGGCAGCGAAAGAACTTACCCGTGTTGCCGCACGGCGCGCTCACCAGGCGCGAGCCCTTGTGCGCGCAGCGGTTCATCATGGCGCGCACCGAACCGTCATCGTGGCGCACGACGATCAGCGGGCGGCCGGCAATGTCGGTGGTCAGCCAATCGCCGGGCTCAGGGATCTGGCTTTCGTGGCCGGCGTAATTCCAGGTGTTGGCGAAGAAATGCTGCTGCTCGAGCGCGAAAAGTTCAGCATCGAAATACAGGTCGCGGTGCACACGATCAGCCTGCACCAGCGCCCGCACGGCCGCTGGGTTTTCACGGTAGGTCGTCATGGCCCGGTCGCTCCTTTAGATGAATGGCACTTACTTTGTCTCCCACGCATGCGCATGCTTCTCTTATTTGTCGGCGAGCCTGGGCGCGCGGGAGCTTCAGCCAGGGCTAGGGTTTGGGTGCTTGGTATCGCGGGCCTTATCGTGCAGGCAGATAATATTGACAATTGAATCTATCCACAATCATGAAAAACCCTATATATGCAAGCTCCGTGCCTGCCACGGCCGTGGGAGTTCCGGCCAGCCGCGCCCCCGCTGAAACGCCGCGTTTCGTCGACGATTACCTGCCCGCGCTGCTGGCGCGGGCCAGCCATCTGATCTCTTCGGAGTTCCATACCGTTGCGCGCAAACAGGGTTTTTCGGTGCGGGAGTGGCGCGTAATGGCGACCCTGGCCGGTGGTGTGCCGACCAGCATCGGACAGCTTGCACAGATTACCTTGACCAAGCAGCCGACGGTGACGCGCCTGCTCGACCGGATGGAATCCAATGGACATGTAGCGCGCCTTCCCCACGACAGTGACCGGCGCATCACGCTGGTGCGCATCACGCGCAAAGGCGCCAGGACGGTGGAGCACTTGATGGAACTCGCGCGCGAACATGAACTGCGCGTGCTGGAACCGTTCGGGCTGTTACGCGCGGAAGAGCTCAAGAACACGCTGCGCCAGATGATCGCGCTTCACGTGGGCGCTACGCCCAGTGCCGGCAGGCACGCGGACCTTGCCGGCGATCAGGGCTCCGCCGGTGGCCGCCACAGCCCGGCGTGTTTGAGCATGCCGAGCGTGCGCGCGAGCACGTCGCGCCGATAGGCGGCTACATCCCGGCCCGCATAGTCGTAGAAGCCGCTGCCGCTCTTCAGACCCAGCCGGCCGTCTGCCACCATCCGCTCGACGATGGCCGGCGCGGTATAACGCCCGGCATCGATAGCAGACGCCATCTCGCGGCTGGCGTGGTGCAGGATGTCGCAGCCACCGAAGTCAATGAACTCCACCACGCCGAGCGCGGCAAAACGCAGGCCCAGGCCGTACCGCGTGGCCTTGTCGATTTCTTCAGCCGTGGCGGCACCCTCTTCTATCATGCGCGCCGCCTCGTTCATCAACAGCGCCTGCAGACGCGGCACGATATAACCAGGCGTGGCGCCGCAAACCACCGGCAGTTTGCCGATCCCCTCCATCAACGATTTGGCGCGTGCCAGAACAGCCGCGCTGGTGCCGGAATGGCAGCTAAGCTCGACCACCGGAATCACATAAGCCGGATTGAGCCAGTGCATGTTCAGGAAACGCTCGGGTTTGTGCACGAAGGCCGCGATCTGCGTGACGAGGATGCTGCTGGTGGTGGAGGTCAGGATGGCGTCGTCGCGGCAAAACCGGTTGATCTGCCCGAAGGCTTCCCGCTTGGCAGCCAGTGTTTCCGGCACGCCCTCGAATACCAGTTCGGCCTGGCCCAGCGCGTGCGCCGCTCCGTCTGCCCGCACGATCTCCACGCGGCTGGCAATAACCGCCACCTGGTCCTGGTCCAGGACACCTAGCTGCGCCAGCCCCGACAGGCTGGTTTCGATCTCGGCGCGCGCTTCGGCCTGGAGTTTGTACCAGGCTTCGTCGCTGCGGGCGCGCAAGTCGACCAGGGCGATGGCGTGGCCTGCGTAGGCAAAGGCGATGGCGATGCCGCGCCCCATGCGCCCTGCCCCTACGGCGGCAAAACGCGGCGCGTGGTCATTCGCCATGGTGCAACCTGCGTAGCAATTCCGGTGTGCCGAGCGCGTCGAGTGCCAGCGCTTCGAAACTGCGTGGCCCGCGCCGCAGGTCACGCCCCAGGAAGCCGCCGACGATCGCCAGCAGACCATGGGCGATCGGCGCATCGACACCCGCGAAACGCGCGGCCGACGCCAGGAAGGCCAGCCCGAGCTCGGTGTCTTCGGTGATGTAGCGGTGCGTGTACAGGTCGATGTTTTCGCGCCAGTCGCCCGACTTGACCAGCTTCTTGTGCGCGTCGCCGTACATCCAGCGGTCGTTGTTGTAATGATCGGCCAGCGGGTAATGCGGCGCGCCGTAGCCAAACGCTTCCCGCACCGCGATGCGCTCCAGATCGAGCCGGTCCGTCACCTCGCGCACCGCGCGCTGGGTTCCCTCGCCGTGGATGTCCCAGCGCTCGAAGTGCTGCAGGGGTGCCGCGTTCATGACCATCAGCGGCGGGTGGATCACCGGCCCCGCGTTCATGAGCGCGCCCGACAACGCGTCGCCGCATCCATGCACGGCCGGATAGGCTTGGCGGATGACTTCCAGCGCCTGTTGTTCCTTGCGCGCCGGGTACACACCGGTCGGGAGCCGGAGCGCGCGAACCGTGATGTTGACCGCGCGCGCGCCGTGCTTGCGGGCCAGGTACGGCAACGTGCCGGTCTCGGCCCAGGCGACGTCTGCGCGGCTGCCCGCCCCGCGCACCAGGCGCGCCATCACGAAGCTGCCAAAAGTGCCGGGCGGCAGAAACACCACCTGTCCGTCCACCAGGTGGGGCGCCATGAGGCGGGCGATGTCCTCCTGTGCAACGGCGGGGGACGGAATAACGACCAGCGCCGCGCCGCGCAGGGCCTCGGCGATGTCGGCAGTGGCCAGTGCGAGCGGCACCTCGCGTACACCGCCCGAGTCCTTCAAGGTGACGGCTCCGGCTTGCCGCACGACCTGCAGCGCAGCCGCGTCGCGCCGCCATAGGCGCACCTCGTGGCCGGCTTCGGACAGGTCGGCGGCGGCGGCGTAACAACCATGCCCGCCGCCCAGAATCGCGATTTTCATGACCATATGTGAAAGCCTTGCGAAGAAGAACCGACTACCGTCTGCACGGAGCCGGGCGCATTCCTTATTACATTACTATTCAATAGTTCATATGTCAATCATAATCTTGGCCGCCGTCGACCGGCATAAAATCGAAGCTCCGCCGCGTCCCAGGCACCCGTGAGCTGTACCCCATGAAGCCCTCGTTCATCCCCTACGGACAATATTGGTCAACCCCTTTCGCGCGCTGGCAGGGGTCGCTTGCGCACCTGCACGCCCTGGAGTTCGCGGCCTGGAACGCCAGGCGGGAGATCGAACGCAGGAAGCTGCGCGATGCACCCATAGACTTGGGCGTATTAGGCACCACGGTTCCGCAGAACGCCAGTTTTTACGGCCTGCCGTGGGTGATGGGCCTGATGGGCTTCGGGTCGTTGGGCGGCCCCACCATTGCACAGGCCTGCGCAACCTCGGTCCGGTGCATGTCACTTGCGGCCGATGAGGTCGGCAGCGGACGTGCCGATTGCGTGTTTGTGCTGACGGCGGATCGCGTCAGCAACGGCCCCCAGATCTACTACCCCAACCCGGCCGGTCCCGGAGGCAGCGGCCGCCATGAGAACTGGGTGATGGACAACATCAACCATGACCCGCTTGCCAGGGTCTCCATGGGTGCCACCGGCGAAAACGTGGCGCGCCGTTACGGCATCACGACCGCCGAGCAGAACGAGGTGACGCTGATGCGTTACGCGCAGTACAAAAACGCGACCGCCGGTGACCACGCTTTTCAACGCCGCTACATGCGCCTTCCCTTCGAAGTACCGGACGAGAAGTTCCGCAAGATCACCGGGTCAATGGCCGGTGATGAAGGCATTCATGCAAGCACCGCCGATGGCCTGGCAAAGCTGCGTCCGGTCACGGAGGGCGGAACGATCACCTACGGCGGCCAGACCCACCCGAGCGATGGCAATACCGCGCTTTTCGTATGTTCGCAAGACGTAGCGAAGGCCCTGTCGACGCGGCCTGAAATCGGCATTCGGATTCTGGGCGTCGGCGCGGCCCGGACCGAACTGGCCTATATGCCGCTGGCACCGGTCCCGGCGGCGCGAGCGGCACTCAAAAATGCCGGTCTGGCCATGACCGCAATCACCCACGTCAAGACGCACAACCCGTTCGTGGTCAACGACATTGTTTTTTCACGCGAGATGGGTTTTGACATAGCGAAGATGAACCAGTTCGGTTGCTCCCTGGTGTGGGGGCATCCCCAGGCACCGACCGGAATGCGCAGCGTGATCGAGCTGATTGAAGAAATGGTTCTCGATGGCGGCGGCACCGGCCTGTTCTCGGGCTGCGCGGCGGGCGACACGGCGATGTCGCTGATCATCCGGGTCGAAGACAGCGCAGCGTGAGCATGCCGGCGCCATTCTTGACGATGCCCAAGGTACATCCGAGCGTCGTCGACATGCTGGACCGGACAGCCGACGAATTTCCGGATCGGCCCGCAATCGTTTTTGGCGGCGACACGCTTTCGTACCAGGCGCTGCGCTCATCTGTCGCGGGCCTGGCGTCCATGCTGGCCAGCCGCGGCGCGCGCGGTTGCCGCGTCGCCACCTGCCTGCCGAACTCCCTGCTTTCCTGCATCGCTCCGTATGCGATCGCGGCGGCGCATGCGCAGCATGTGCCGCTTAACCCGCAGTACACGGCACGCGAGCTGCACTACATGCTGGCGGACGCGGTGCCGCGCTTGCTGCTGGTGGACGACGCGGTGTACGCGAAGTTGCCGGTGCTGCTGGAACAGCTCCCCGGCTGCCAGGTGCTGCGCGCGACCGAACTCCTGACGCAGGTGAGAGGCTGGCGTAACGACACCAGCGTCAAAACCCTCAAGGCGTTGTACCCCGCGCCCGACGAGCTGGCCATTCTTCAGTACACCGGTGGGTCATCGGGATTTCCGAAAGGGGTGAACCTGACGCACAAGGCCATCAATACCAACATCGCGCAGCGCGAAGGTTTGCTGCCGGTGGTGCGCGGCGTCGAGACGGTGTTGTGCGTGATGCCCCTGTTCCACTCGTACGCGATGGCTATGGGCCTGTATCTTTGCGGCTACTCGGGCAGTACGCTGGTGGTGTTGCCGGCCTACCACCCCGCGCGGGTGCTGGAGGCGATAGCACAACATCCCATCAGCATTTTCCCGGGCAGCCCGACCATTTTCTCGGGCCTCATGGCGCACGCCGCTTTTGCCGCTTGCGACTGGCGCCGGGTACACACCTGTTACTCCGGTTCGGCCGCGCTCTCAGTCCAGACCATGGGGCGCTGGCAGTCGGCGACCGGGTCCTCCATATTTGAAGGTTATGGCCAGACCGAAGCCGGCCCGATACTGACTTTCAACTCGCCTTTGGCGAAAGTGAAAATCGGCTCGGTGGGTATCCCCGTGCCCGGCACCCGTATCGAAATAGTGGATGTCGAACAGGGGCATAGCGTACTGCCACCAGGCGCCGTCGGCGAGGTCCGGGCGCAAGGCCCGCAGGTAATGCGCGACTACCATAACCTGCCGCCCGATTCGGCGACGGCGCTGCGCGATGGCTGGCTCTACACCGGCGACATCGGTGAACTCGACGACGATGGTTACCTGTATATCCGCGACCGCAAGAAGGATCTGGTGATTGTGAGCGGATACAACGTGTATCCGCGCGAAGTGGAAGAAGTTCTCTTCACCCACCCTCACGTCGTGGACGCGGCCGTCATCGGGCACGCCGACGCCTACCGGGGCGAAACGCTGTGGGCCTTCGTGGTGATGCGGCCGGGACAGGTATTTGACTTGAACGAACTGGTTCAGTTCTGCAAGGCGAATCTCGCGCCTTACAAGGTGCCGGCCCAGATCGATTGTCTTGAGGCCCTGCCAAAAACGTCCGTCAACAAGACCGACAAAAAAGAGCTGAGAAAGGAGCTGGAAAAAGCCACGCCAACTTCACCTCAAGGGACGCAGGCCGGTCAGACCCGCGTGTAAACGCAGAACACACCGTCGGCTTGCGTGGACGTGGCGTAGTGCTTGTCGTGGGCAAATGCGCGCTCGACGATACGGCCGCATTCCATCAGCGCCGCCAGCTTGTCCTTGAAACCCAGCGTCTCCCACACTTCAAGCTTGACGGTAAACGCAAACGGCGCACCCGGTTTGAGGATGCGGAACAACTCGTCCAGGCAATTGGCAGCCACGTGCCCATGCGTGAAGGTTCCGGAGCAACTCGCGCCGTCGTAACTTTCGCTCGCGATCGCGAGTGGCAAATTCAGATCGGCTGCGATGAAGTCGCGGTACACCCCGCGCCTTGCCGCCACCTGCATCATCTCGGGTGAAACATCGAGCCCGTCGATGGTCACGAAACCATGGCCCGCCAGCCCTTGTCCCGCAAGGCCGGTGCCGCAGCCAATGTCCAGCACGGCCGCGTTTCGATCCACCAGATGCGCCGCCAGCAAGTCCGCCACCTTGCCCGGCGCCAGGTAGTTGAGACCCTGGAGCATGGTCTCGTCGTAGGTCTCGGCCCAGTCGCGGTACAAGGCACGCGATTTTTCGTCGCTGTCGAGCGCATAGGCGCGCTCCAGCAGCTTTGCGGCTTCGGGGTTGACGCCGACGGGGATTACTTTTTTATCGCTCATGCGGCCCAGTGTAGGGATGTCTTTGGTTGGCTACAAGCTCGGTAGCACGGCAGGTTCGGCATCACGTTGATGCGCTGGCTTTGGCGTTTGCGACGCTCCGACGGGAAGGCTGGCGCCATGCCTGCCGGTTGGCCAGCGCGCCGGGCGTCCGCGCCGTGGCGCTTGCGGCGCGTCGCGCAGATGATGTTTGTGGCGAACCATGCGGTTGGCGCGACCACGATGGTGGAGGCGCGTCACTCTGTAGCATGCGTCGAATGGGCCTCCAGCGCCACGGCGCAGCCACCCGCCACGCCTGCGGGTGTAGTTGCTTGCCAGCCAAGACTACTTCTTGCAGTGTCCGTACATTTGGCGTACAGTTGCGTTGGATTGGAATAGTGACAGGACAAGGAGGAACGCAATGCAACCCAATATGACGGAAGCCGCTGACAAGACACGCGGCGCGCGCCTGGAGGCACGCATTTCCATCGAACAAAAGACCATGCTGCAGCAGGCTGCCACTCTGTCCGGGCGGACTCTGAGTGAGTTTGTCGTCGCCAGTGCCCAGGAGGTCGCCGGGCGCATTATTCAGGAACACGAAGCCATTCGCCTGACCCGCACCGAGCAGATTGCGTTCGTGAGCGCCTTGCTCAATCCGCCGGCACCTAATAAGCGCCTGCGCCAGGCCGCGGCGGCTTACCGCAAGCAGATGGGGCTGTGATTGCCCATGCCAGCCCCGGCGTACCGCATTGCACACATCGACAAAAGCCATGACCGCGCGCTGTTTTCTTGCGGCAGCGCGACGCTTGACCGTTACCTGCAACAGCAGGCTCGCCAGGACGCCGAAAAGCACGTCGCCGCACCCTTCGTACTGACCGCTCCGCCGGCCCCACGGGTGCTCGGTTACTACACCTTGTCAGCGTCGGTCGTGAACACCAGCGAACTGCCCGACGCCCTGGCCAGGAAGCTGCCGCGTTATCCGCAATTGCCGGTGACCTTGCTCGGCCGCCTAGCCGTTGACCAAAGCATGAAGGGCAAGGGCATGGGGCAGTTTTTGCTCATGGATGCTCTGCGCCGCAGCCTGGAAGCGGCTCCGAACATCGCCGCGATGGCCGTCCTTGTCGATGCGAAAGACGACACAGCCGAAGCCTTCTATCGGCATTTCAGCTTTCTTCCACTACAGCAGCAACCGCGCCGGCTGTTCCTGCCGATGAAAGCGATCGCCGGACTATTTGACGACTGATATCAGATCGCCCAGGAAAGAGGGGCAGATACAAACAGCCAGCTTTTCACCAAGCGCCAGGAAGCCGAAGGGCGCCGTGGCATTCTGGTTCGGGCTGGGAATTCCGGCGGCATTAAATCTGTCGGGCGAGTATCAGACACCGTTGCGTAAGGTGTTGGTAATTCATGACAATACGATGCGGGCGTGTGCTCGTTTCTGTCTCATGCTGCGCATTGGTAGACTGTGGCCACCGGGACTAATCACGGATGTTTCATGAGTGACTTGCGAAACCGTTTCCTCCTTTCCTCCTTTCCGCGTTGATAGTGTTGTGGATGGTGGGCTGTGCTCAATTGCCAACGCCCGGAACCGTGTCTACAACGCCATTGATTGATTTTTCTGAGTGTGGCGTCAGCGTTGGGTTCTCAGGAAATCCAGCACAAATTCCAGAGAGTGACCTCCAGCCGTTATTGAAAGGGCTCGGCGAATACGCGAAGTGGAACGCAACGGCGTGGCGATTTAGCAAATACCGACTTGGCGAGTATGCAGTTTGTATATGTCGCGAATACACGCTAACCTTCGCCGACATGGGAGAGCCCAAAGGATGGATTCCAGTCGAAAAGTCCGAAAAAATCCTTGAAGGAATAGGTGCAGCGGCGGAATATCAGCAAGACAGATCGGCTGACGAAAGGATTCGTATGCAGATCGTCTACATTTTTAATCCCGACCGATGTGTGGTTATGCAAGTGGTGACGGCGCCGGAACCTGGAATCGCATCTCGGTCATTCTTTTCTTCGTTAGGTCCACCATCGAACGTAACTCGTCGTTCAATGATCCAAGCCCCTGCAATGCCCGTTGCAGATCGATTGCGACAGCTGGAACAATTGCTGAAAGATCACCTCATTACGCCGGATGAATATGCACGCCGCCGCCGAGTGGTCCTTGAGTCGTTGTAATTGGTCCCTTGCCAATATAGGCTGCAAGTGACTTTAGCCCTTCACCCCCTGCTCACAAAGGAAGTCAAATGGCAACATCAACAGTTGGTTCTACCAACAAAGGCCTCACTGTGCGCATAAACCTTTTCTCGCTTGAGCCTTACCTTGAGAATTTTGATTCCGAGAAAGCCCGGCTTTGGATGAAAGGGCAAGCAACAAACCAACAAACTAAAGAGCAAAAATTCTTCAATGATGCGGGTGAGCTTGTCAGTATCCTCGGCAAATGGAATGCCGCACAGTATCGTAAGCTTCGTGAATCCAGCAGGTAACCAAGTCCAGCGCAAGCAGACGTCAACGAATTCCCATTTCCTTGTCATGCTTTTCTGAGAATGAATCTTTCTCCGTTTTGATCTTCGTCAAAAGCGACGGCCGTGGAATGCGAGCGCCGTGTGGCTCATAACATGAGCCTACGAATTGTTGCAGCCAAGCCGGCGGAAAAGACAACTCCGCAAAAAGCTATGCAATAGCTTAGGCTGACACAGTCAGCATCGAATCGGGGCCGTAGCAAAGGCCGGAGCCTGCCCTACCAAGTCCCCGAAAACGACCCGCCGTCCAGCAGCAGATTCTGCCCATTGATATACCCCGCATGCGCACTGCACAGAAAAGCGCAGGCCGCGCCGAATTCCTCGGGTTGGCCGAAGCGGTGCGCAGGATGTTTGGACAGACGTGCCTGGCGCACGGCCTCGACATCCTTGCCTTCGCGCCGGGCCTGCGCCGCGAAGTTGCCGGCCAGGCGCTGGGTGTCGAAGGTGCCGGGCAGGATGTTGTTGATGGTCACGCCCTTGGCGATGGTGGTGCGCGCCAGACCGGCCACGAAGCCGGTCAGTCCGCAGCGCGCGCCGGTGCTCAGGCCCAAGCCATCGACCGGCGACTTGACGGCGCTGGAAGTGATGTTGACGATGCGGCCGAAACCGCGCTCCATCATGCTGTCCACCACCTCGCGTATCAGCGCGATCGGCGCCAGCATATTGGCGTCCAGCGCGGCGATCCAGGTGCCGCGTTCCCAGTTGCGGAAGTCGCCAGACGGCGGGCCACCGGCATTGGTCACGAGAATGTCGAAGCCGCTGTGGACCGCGAAAATGCGTGCGCGGCCGTCGGCGGTGGTGACGTCGGCGGCGACCCAGTGCACCGGCGCTGAACCGAGCGCACCAAGCGCTTGTGCCGCGTTGCGCAACGGCCCTTCCGTGCGCGCGGCAATAACCAGTTCCACGCCTTCGCGCGCCAGTGCCTGTGCGCACGCCAGCCCCAGGCCGGCGCTGGCTCCGCAGACGAGCGCCTTGCGGCCTTTTATTCCCATGTCCATGGTGGGCTACTTTCCTGAAAAACCTGACAGACAGGTGGGTAGGGCAACGATTGGCCGGAAGATCCGAGGCACGCCCATAGCGGTACGGCGCAGCGCCGGTGTGTCAGGGGACCGGGTGATGCTTTTACGTCGTGCCCGCGGTCACGCCGCGTCACGCAGGTCCACGTCGAGCCGCGCCCAGGCATCGATCTCGACGCGCAATTCGGGGAACACTAGTTCGCGCACCGCCACCAGCGTCGAACACGGAAGGTGGCCGCCAAAAAATTCGAGCCGTGCGCGGACGACTTCATTCTTGTCCGCCATGTCGGTCAAATAAACCACCGTCTTGATGATGTTGTGCCGGTGCCCGCCTGCCGCCTGCACCAGCGCCTCGAGTTTGCCCAGCACGATCAGCGTCTGTTCATAGGCGCCCAGCGGTTTGCCGCGCACCCCGGCGTCACGGGTGGCGGGATGGCCGGTCATACCGGACAACACTACCTCGTTGCCGATGCGCCAGGCATTGGTCCAACTGGAGGTGGGCAGGTCCGGTACCGCCGCGCTGCGGACTTTCCGGGGAGTCGTCGGATTCACCAGGCTTTCCTCAGGTGCGTGCCATATCCATGACCACACAACGCGCGGCCATTGCGAATTTTTTCATGCGATTGCGGCGGGGGCAGTGGCCGGCCTGGCAGGCCCGGACGCCGCCGCAGCGATGGCAGGCGCGGGCGTCTGCATGGCCGCCAGCTGCTTCTGCGCCATGGCTTGCATGACCTTGCGCAGGCGCGAGAGGCCGACGTCGTGTTCGTACAGATGTTCGCGCTGGTTCGCGTCGGGCTCCATGGTCTCCAGCATCACCCGGTCCTGTTCCAGCACCACCCAGTGGCGTGCTTCCAGGCGGTTGCGATACAGGAAACGCCATGTGTCGCGCGCCCAGCCGTCGACCCTGCGGCAACGCCAGTGAAACACCGCGCTTACGTTGGGCGTGATCGGCGTATAACTTCCGATGATGCCGAAGCTGCCGCCCGGGCCGCCGGTGTTGGGATAGGGAATCGCCAGTCGCAGCCATTGCGTGCCGGTGTCGCCGAATTCGGTCCAGTCGAAGTTCACGTCGCGCTGGCCGTCCTTCTCGAACATGAAGCCGTGTTCGGTCTTGCGCAGCTTGAACTTGGCGCTGATGTCGCCCTCGGCCATCGAATGCGACTGCTTGTGCACGAAGGTGCCGTGCATCGGGTCCATCACGTTGTCGATCACATACCGGTAATCGCCGCGCCATTCGGTGTAACACAGGAACGTGCTCCACTGCGGGCCTTCCAGCTCGGCCGGTAACACCAGCGGCGGCGGCGTGTCCACATGCTGGCGGCTGTTGTAGAGCCAGATGGCGCCATGCCGTTCGATGATGTGAAAGTCGCGCGCGGCGCGCGTGCCTTCCAGTGTGCAGCCGGGGCTGGCGGGCACCTTGGTGACGGTACCGTCGCAACGCACCTCGATGCCGTGGTACGGGCAAGCCAGCCGGTCGCCCAGGTTCACCCCCATGGACAGCGGCGCACCGCGGTGCGGGCAATGGTCCTCCAACGCATGTACGGCGCTGGAGGTGTCGCGCCACACTGCGATCTTGTAGCCCAGCCGGCGTAGCGACACCGGTCGCTCCTTGATGAAGGAGGATGGGCAGATCGGATACCAGAGATCGTAGAGGCCGCGCTCCAGCAGGGCATCTACTTCAGCGGATGTTGTTGCGCCCATTTCAGACTCCCAGGGTTTTGATGACGGATTGGTAGGACGCCGCGGTCCAGGGCTGGCCGTTGGGACCCAGCGGGCCCGACTTGTTGAGGTAACTCACCAGGGCATCGAGCTCCCAGTGGCCGGCGCCGAAAGCGCGTTCTATCGCGTCGCCCAACAGGTCTTCATAACTCGTGGGTGGTCGCGTACGCGCCTGGTGCGGGTCCAGGTAACGCTCGGGAATGACGGGAATCATCTGCATGCTTATCTCCTTGGCTGTCTGGCAAGTATTTATTGACCTCCGCTGCGCACGCGCTCGCGTATGCGTTCGCGCACGGGTACGAAGTCGTAGGTGGGGTAACACTCGGTCTTGAATACGCCCCAGGCGGAGCGTTCCAGCTCCAGGTTGACCAGGGGCAACAAATACGGCGGCAGTTCCAGCGTCACGATCTGGCCGAAACCCATGGCCACGGTCCAGGACACAACCCGTGTGCCATCTATCGGGAAACGCTCCCACCAGTCCTTGGCTTTCAATTTGGCCTGGAACGCATCCAGGTCGTTGGACTGATCGTGACGCAGAAACACGGTAAGCAGCATGGTGCCGGCAGCATCATGCGACCCGACATCCACTGCGCCAGAAGCGGCCGTTCCTGGTATCGGCGTGACGTGTTTGTCAGCGGTCATCGCGTAAGCTCATTTCTTCTCGGTCAGGAACTTGCCCGATGCCTGCACGTTCCGCTGGCGCCGGGTATTTCCGTCGATGCCGCCGTCGATCGCCCATTCGGCGAACATCGTGGGGCCGGGCTCGAAGCTGCGTTCCTTCCATTGGCCGGTCAGATGGTCTTCGTCGGCGTTATATTCGATCAGGCCGCCACAAGGGTTCTCGAAGTACCAGAAATAGGCGCTCGATATCGGATGGCGTCCGGGTCCGAGCTGGGTCTTCCAGCCGCAGCGGCTCATGTGCAGGCCGCCACCAAAAACCTCGTGAATGTCGCGCACGGTGAAGGCCACGTGGTTGAGCCCACTTGGCTTGCCGGGCAGGCTCAGAAGGAACAGATCGTGGTGGCCGGCCTGTTCGGCGCAACGCATGAACACGCCACGGCCGGGGTAACGGTCGGAGGTCACAAAACCGAGCCGTTGGTAAAAGGCTTCCGCCTCCTGGATGCGATCGGTAAACAGCACCACATGGCCGACCTCCACTGGCGTGGCGCGTTCGTAGATCGGCGAAGGTGTATCGATACGCTGCACGCCGCCGTACGGGTTGGTAGCAACGCCTTTAACTTCCACCGACCGCTTGACGCTTTTCTGAAAAACCAGTTTAAGCCCATGCGGGTCGAGTGCGAACAGCGTGCCGTCCTTCCCGCGCCGGTCTTCGAATCCGGTCGTCAATGCCAGTGCCTGTGCAATCGGTTCCAGATCGCCGCTGTCATCCACGCCCCAAACCACCTCGCGCAGCGTCGGTCCGGCCTCGATCGGCGGTGGCAGGGTCGCATCGTCCGGCCGGCGTATGCGCACCTGCGCGCCGTTCAGCGTTTCCCAAACCTGTTGGGCGGGCTCGTCGGACACGGATTTCAGGCCCCAGTCGGAGAAGAACCTGCGCGCATCGTCCCAGCGGTCGGTCGAATAGGTGATGGCATCGATGCCTTCGATGCCTTTGCCCTCGATACCTTTTTGTCGATTCATGTACTGCTCCACGCCAGCGGCGACTCGTTCATGCCCCAGTAGTAACTCTTTTGAGTGGTGTATTCAAGGATGCCCAGACGGCCCTTTTCGCGCCCGGTACCGCTCATCTTGACGCCACCGAATGGCGTGCTGGACGAGAACATTTTGTAGGTATTGACCCACACCGTGCCGGTCTGCAAGGCGCGGCCCAGGCGCCAGACGGTTTTGTAGTCGCGCGTCCAGATGCCCGCTGCCAGGCCATAGACGTTGTCGTTGCATTGCGCGATCAAGTCGGCCTCATCGCTCCAGGGCAACAGCGCCAGCACCGGCCCGAAGATTTCTTCCTGGCACATACGTGCGCGGTTGGGCAGGCCTTCGATCACGGTCGGCAGGTAATAACTGCCCTTGTCGAACATCGACCCGGCAGGACGTGCACCGCCGGCCAGCAGCTTGCCGCCTTCGTCCAGGCCGATCTGCACGTAACGCTCGATCGATGCGCGGTGGCTCATGCTGACCAGCGGACCCATCTGCGTGTGTTCGCTGGCCGGGTCCCCCACGCGCAGATTCCCGACGCCAGCCAGCAGGCGCGATTTGAATTCGTTGTACACGCTGACATGCACAAAGGCGCGCGACCCCGCAATGCAGGACTCTCCGGAGGAACTGAAGATGCCGTACAACACGCCGGCAACCGCATGCTCCAGATCGGCATCGGCACACACGATGGTCGGCGACTTGCCGCCCAGCTCCAGCGACGTGGGCATCAATTTCTCGGCTCCTATGCGCGCTATGCCCATGCCTACCGCGGTACCGCCGGTAAACGCGATGCGCTTGACCAGCGGATGACGCACCAGCGCATCGCCCACCACCGAACCCTTGCCCGGCAACACACTGATGATGCCGTCCGGCACGCCGGCTTGCTGCGCGATACGCGCCAGCTCGATCGCCATGCGCGGTGTGATTTCGGCCGGCTTGAACACCACGGCGCAGCCCGCCGCCAGCGCCGGTGCAAGCTTCTGCGCCTCGCTCGCAATCGGCGAATTCCACGGCGTGATCGCGCCCACCACACCCAGCGGCTCGTGCACGCTCATGGTGATGAAGTCGCCGCGCGAGGGCGTAATCCGGTCTTCGAGCGTTTCACACGCCGCCGCGAAAAACTGGAAGGTGCCGGCCGCACTGGCGACCAGCGCACGTGTTTCCTTGATCGGCTTACCGTTGTCCAGGCGTTGCAACTGCGCGAGTTCTTCGTCACGCGCACGGATACCGGCTGCCATGCGATGCAGCAGGGTCGCGCGTTCGTGCGGTTTGAGATTGGCCCACGCCGGACGCTGGCGTGCAACTTCCGCTGCCTGCACCGCTTGGTTCACATCGTCGGCGGTGGCTGCGTGCAGCGTAGCCACCGTGCTGCCGTCGGCCGGGTATTCGGTGGCGTAGCGCGGGCCGGAGGCGTCGCGCCAGGCGCCGGCGGTGAAGGTCTTCAGGTGCTCGATCATGGTTTTCAAATCGTCATCGCGCCGCTGCGGTTGTCGAGGAAACGCAGCGCCGACAGCACCGTCAGTGCAGAAGTCTTCGGGTTGTCGGCCAGCGGTTTGCCACGCATCGAGATCTGCATTTCGCCGAACTCGCCGCGCACGTCGATTTCATGGATGTTCTGGCTCACCGACGGGTCGGCTATCAAGCGCACCTGGGTGGCGTCCAGCCCCAGCCCGGCGAGCGAAATCGTGGCGGCCACATTGGCGTTTTTCGGATATAGGCGCGCCGCCTCACGCGCACTGGCCTCAAGAATAACGGTGGGCTCGGTCAGACGGTCCAGATCGACCGTCTGCTCGGCCGGTGTGCCGCGCCAGCCTTGCGGAGGTTTACGCCCGGTGTAAGTCACCGAATGCAGACCTGCCAGACGTGCGGCCGACAGGGCGTCGATACCGCCAATGGCGCCCGACAGCAGATGGATTTGTGCACCACCACGGCGCGCCGCATCGGCCAGCTTCTCGGGCAAGCCCGGTTCGGACAAGGCGCCGACCGACAGCACCGCGCATTCCACGCCGCGCTCCAGGGCCCGCAACACGTGACTGGTCAGCGCCCCATGACCGGCGCATTCGAGCAGCAGATAGGTATGGTCCGGCACCTCGCTTAAGACCTTGACGGATGCGCCCACCAGCGCTTGCACTTCGGCGACGCTGCGTTCCGGCACCACGATGGAATCGACCAATACACCCGCGTGCCCCCGCAGGCGTGAGTACAAGGAACGCCCTATGGCGCCATAACCGATCAACGTGAGCTTGCGCATGCCGGCGCTCCCCTAGTCTTTCTTGAGAATCGGGCCGGCGAACTTGGCCGTGAAAGGACCCCAGGCTTGCATGTCCACTTCGACCATGACCGGGCCTCTTTGGTCGAGCGCTGCGGCCAGGATGTCGCCGGTCTTCGCCGGATCGGAAAGAAAGAAATGCGGCACTTTCAGGCTCGCGCACAAAGCGCCGAAGTCGGGGTTCACGAGGTCGACATAACAATGCCGGCTGCCATAGATATCGTCCTGGATATTCTTGATGACGCCGTAGCAGCTGTCGTTCATTAGCAGCACCACCAGGTTGGCTTTTTCCTGCACCGCGCAAGCCAGTTCACCGAGGTTGAGCATGAACCCGCCGTCACCGGCCAACACCACCGTCTTGCGGCCCAAGCCATGCGTGGCGTCGGCAATTGCCGTGCCGATCGCCATCGCCAGACCCTGGCCGATACCGCCGCCCAACGCATGCACACCGGCGCGCGGGTTGTCTAGCGCCGGCGCACGATTGCCCCACATGCTGTTGGACAAGGTGATGTCGCGCACCCACCAGCACTGCTTCTGCACCTGTAGTTCAAGTTCGTTCTTGAGCTTGAGGTAGCCGCCCAGCGACGCGTCCACCAGCTGCCCGGCCTGCTGCCGGGCTTGCTTCAGGTCGCGGCCCAGCGCGGGATCGATCTCCATCTGGCCCTCCAGGCGGTCGGCCAGCGCGTGCAGCGTTTCCAGCGCATCACCGTGCACGAAATAATCGCTCGCATAACCGCGGTTGTGCGCCAGGGCGTTGGCGTCGATACGCAGCAGCGGGGCGGGCAGCTGCAGTTTGTAGCGCAGCGTCTCGTTGCTGCGCAGCCGCGAGCCGACCACCAGCATCGCATCGCAGGTCTGGTAGAAATCTTCCACCGGCTTTTGCAGGTTGAACGACCCCAATGTCGATGGGTGGTCCTCCGCCACCACACCGCGGCCTTGCACCGACGTCACGATGCCCCAGCCCATCGTGACGAAACGCCGTACTGCGGGACCGGCGCCGCGCGCACCGCCGCCCAGCCACAACAGCGGTCGGCGCGCCTTGCGCAAACGCTCGGCCAGCGCATCCACATGGGCATCCACCGGACGCAGCGGCGTCACGGCCAGCGCCAGCAAATCTTCGGGCAAGTCCAGCAGCGTGGCCTGCACGTCGATCGGAATTTCAATGCTCACGGGACCGCATGGCGGCGTCCGCGCCAGCCGCGCCGCCTCGCGCAAAGTGGCCAATGCGGTCTGCGCGTCGCGAATCCGGAAAGCGGCCTTGCTGACCGATTGCAACATGGCCAGTTGGGCCGGCGCTTCGTGGATAAAGCCCAGATCGCGGTCCAGATATTCGGCTTCGATTTGTCCGGTCAGGTGCAGCATCGGCGTGCCGGCGGTAAGCGCCTCGACCAGTGCGCCGGCCGCGTTGCCGGCGCCGGTACCGGTGCTCGTAATGCAGGCCCCGAGCGTGCCCGAAACACGCGCATAAGCGTCGGCCATATTGCAGGCGCCGGCCTCACCGCGCGCCGACACGAAGCGGATAGGTCTGATGCCCCGGGCCCGGTCTTGCGACGGCCCCCCCAGGGGGGTGCTGGCAAGCTCAGGGCGGCCCTGCGCTTCCTGGAGCCGCTTGTGGAAAGCGTCCAGGATCGGCATGTTGTGGATCGAGATCACGCCGAACGCGGCGCGCGTGCCGCATTGCTCGAGGAAACGTACGGCGAGCTCGCCCACCGTAATACGCGTAGAACTATGGGTCATGCAAGCGACTTTTCAAGCTGGTGACGCCGCTGGCCGCCGGGCGGCAGGTGGCTCAGGCGTTGCGACAGGCGCATGGCGGCCGCACGCACCTGGGACACGATGTCGTCCAGCGCGCGGGCTTCGACCCGTTGCGCCGGCACGGTAACGCTGACAGCGGCGGCGACACGGTGGTGGTCGTCGAACACCGGGGCCGCGATGGTGGATATGCCGGCCTCGAATCCGCCCTGGCTGATCGCATAACCGCGCCGCGCATCGGCGTCGACAAGCTTCTTGAGCGAGGCTACGCTGGTCGGCGTTTGCGGCGTAAAGGCCTTCAGTTCGACACTCGCGTACAGGTAACTCAAATCTTCCATCGACAGGTCGGCCAACAACACGCGGCCCAGCACCGTGGCATGGGCCGGCAGGCGTGCTCCGACCTGGATCGAATTGAACATCAGCGAGCGCGCAGCCGATTTCGCCACGAAAACCACTTCGCGCCCGTCGCGCACCACCAGGTGCGCCGACAGGCCGCTGCCGGCGCACAGGTCGTCGACGATCGGACGCCCGTGTTCGGTCAACTCCATCGAGGCCAGGTATTCGAAGCCCAGGCGCAATACCGCAATGCCGAGTTTGTAGTGGGAGCTGTCGCCGACACGCTCCACAAATCCCATTTGTTCCAGCGTTTGCAGCAGGCGGAACACCGAGGCACGCGGAAGGTCGAGCCGGCGCGACAGGTCGGCGCCGGTCAGTTCGCGCTCATCGCGCGAGAACTGTCCCAGCAACTGCATGCCGCGTTGCAAGGCCGGCACTAGATACTTGTCGTCAGTCTGGATTACCGTCATGGTTGTCTCCGATCCAGCCCCAACAGGGCATTGACAGCCGGGGCGGCTTCGAGCGCACAACTGTGCCCCACATCGCCAAGCGTTACATACGGCGTGCCGAGTTGCAGCGCAAGGGCCTCGCATCCTTCAGGTGGCGTGACGGTGTCGGCGCTGCCACTGGCAATAGTGACCGCGCACGACACCCGTGCCAGATCGGCCGCCAGGTCGCCATTCGCCAGCATGTGGCTTGCCTGCGTGTACCCGTGCGGATCGATGCCGGCCATCATCCGTTCCACGAAAGCCACCTGCTGGCTGTCGGCCCGCGCGGACAACATCTCCGCAGCGCGCTTTTTGGCCATGCCCGCCGGGCCCAGCTGCGCCAGACTGGACAGCCGGTCGGACAGCTTCTTTTGCCGCACTTGCGCGTCCGCGTTCCCATAACCCTGTGCCGGCGCCAGCAGCACCAGCCGATGCACCCTCCGCGGCGCCTGCAGCGTGGCGGCCGCGGCCATCAGGGCACCCAGGGAGTGGCCCACCAGCGTGATCGTTTGCTGGGGGTCCAGCTCCAGCGCGTCCAGCCAAGCCCACATGCGCGCCGCGTAATCGGCGGCACGTGGGTGCTCGATGGGAAGCGCGTCGCTGGCCGCATAACCCGGGGCATCCCAGGCCAGCACGTGATTCGCGGAACCATTTGAAGCGCTGGCCGCCAGCAACTGGCCCAGCCAGTTACCCGATGCCGACCCGATCCCGTGCAACAACACCTGCGTCACGCCGCCCGTATAGCCGGGAGAACAGGCGCGGCGGTATTGCACCACGCCCTGCGGCGTTGTAGTACTTGCCGTCGCAAACCGGCGCAGCTGGTCGATCGGCGGCATGGTCGATCAGGCCTGTTCAAGTGCGGCTTGCGCGAGGGCGGCTTGCTCGCGCTTTTTTTTCAACTCGGCAAGCGGACTGTCGGGCGGATAGGCCGGCAGAATCGGCTTGGCAGCGCCCAACATCACGCACATCAATGCGTCTTCGTCGCCGATATTGATTTCTTCCCGGTACACACCGGGCGGCACCGAAATAAGATCGCGGTCCCTGAGCACGGTCTCCCAGCGTTTACCGTCCTTTTCGCAGACCACCTTGAGCGTGCCGCGCATGACGAAAAACACTTCCTCCACGTCGTAGTGGATATGCGGCGGGCCTTCGTGGCCGGCCGGAATCACCATGGTGGAAAAAGTGAAATGTGCGGCCGGCACGCTGTTGACGTCGTTGGCGACACCGGCAGCACCGGTGCCCACGTAACGCATCTGCGCACGGCGGTACTTGGGGTCGTAGTCGGCCTGGAACTTGAGCGCATTCCAGTCGTAGCGGCGTGTCGGGTAACGCGCGACACGGCCCTCGAGCCATTGCTCGAAGCTCTTGTCTTCGGGCTGCAGCATGCTTTTTTGAATCTCCGCCTCGGGTAACAAATTGGCGTTCAACAAGCCACGCTCGTTGAATACCGGCTGGTTGGCTGCCATAGTGTTGGATTGCATGGGGTTTCCTTTCGATCGATTGGTTCAACGCAAAATTCAGTTCATGACGAAGCCGCCGTTGACCGGCAGCAGTTGTCCCGTGATAAAGCCGCTGGCACGGGTCAGCAAAAAAAGCGCCGCCGCGGTGACGTCTTCGGGCACCTGCGGGCGTTGAATCGCCCGGCCCTGCAGGTAATAGGCATGCCGCTCCGGCGGCACGTAGTCGGTCGCCTCGACCAGCGTGAGGCCGGGGGCGATGGCGTTGACGGTAGTGCCTTGCGGGCCCATCTCGCGCGCCATGCCGCGTGTCATGGCGATCACCGCGCCCTTGCTGGCGATATAGGCCATCAGGCGCGGTGCGCCCCACAAG
>JANYBQ010000008.1 GCA_025360705.1 Betaproteobacteria bacterium
GAAAGGACAACGGTGGCAATATTTTTTACGGCTTCACGTTGGCTGAACCGGATCGGGCCTGGCGCAAGTTCGTAGGTGCCTTAACCTCTGGAGTGACGCACGAAGACCTCGACAATGCAACGCGTTTCCTGACCGACTGACAGATCGTCGCAAGGACTATTTGATCCTGGCTCGCTCGAGCAGCTGCAAAATAAATTTGGAAGGAATCGCGTAGCTGATGCCAGAGGGTTGGCTTAAGGCGGATTCACGGGTCCCTTTGATAAAGACCATGTTAACGACACCAAGGACATCTCCCTTGTCCGGGTCGAATAGCGGCCCCCCACTGTTTCCTGGATACGCGGTGGCGTCCAGTTGAAAGATGTCGAATGCGCCGGCGCGCGCGCCCCGTATCGTGCTTTCGTTGAGCAGGCGCGCCGTCGGTGTGGGCACCGCGGAAGGTGTGATCGAAGAAATCATGCCGCGGTGCGTAACGGGAGAGAACCCCAGCACGCCACCGATCGGAAAACCCATAAAGGCAATCGACTGGCCTTCCCGCACGCCGTCCGAGTCGCGAACCGCTGCCGCCGGCGCCGCCGCACCCTGAAAGCGCAGCAACACCAGGTCATGCATCCTGTCCACTTCAAGCACCTCCGCTTGACGCATTTGCAACTCCCTGTCGGCAACACGTACCTGCACTACAAGGGATGTACCGGTAAGGTCCTCCGAGTCGCTCGGCAAGACATGCGCATTGGTCACCACCGTGTTTCCGTTGCCAACGACAAATCCGGTTCCGCGCAACCTGAAGCGCGGGCTGTCGGTGCTTTTGAATGAACCAACGATGACAACCGAAGGCTTGATGCGGGCGATGGCATCCGCAATTTCTGCATGGGAGCGCCCCGCCAGAAAGCCGGCAAGCGTCAAAACCAGCGCGAACAGTCTCATTGCGGGCACGACGCGTCAGCCTGTGCAATTCCAGCCGACTACAGACTCTTCAGCAAACTCGCCACGTCGCTTTGCCCTGGAAATTTATCCCCCAATTTGGCCAGTTCATCCAGCTCTTTACGGGCCAGGTCCTTTTTGCCCCCCTTGACATGGATCTTCGCCAGATTGAGCTTGAGCGCGTTATTTTGCGGTTGTAGCGCTATCGCTTTGTTCTGCCACTCGACCGCCTTGGCGTAGTCGTTCTTTTCGGAAAGCAGCATGGCCAACGTATCCATGAAAGCCGGCTGGCCCGGTGCCAGCGTATTGGCTTTTTCAGCGTAAGCAACGGCACCGTCCTTGCCCAGCTTGCCCGTGACCCACGCCATATTATTCAATGCTACGGGATTGTCGGGTTGGATCTGTATCACGTTGGCATAAACCTTCTCCGCGGCGCTGAAGTCCTTGCGCGCCGTGGCGAGGTCGCCGAAATACAGGCGAAACGTTGCATCCTTCGGATTGTCCTTGAGCCATCCGGCAGCGAACTTTTCCTGATCCGCCGCTTTCCCCGAAAGGCCCAATACGGAGTGCAGTTTTACGGCCAGACCGGCGTACGGCGCAGCCTTAAGCCCGGCGCGATATGCATCCAGCGCAGCGTCCCATTTTTTCTGGCTTGCCGCAATGTCGCCTTCGTACTCGAAGCCTATCGGTTCCTTGGGGCGCTGCTTTTGCATATTCCGCGCAATGGTCGTTGCATCGGAATAGTTTTTTGCATCCATCGCCAATAAGATGAGGCCCTTTTGCGCATCCAGCAAATCGGGCTTGATATCCAGCGCCTTGCGCAGGCTTTGAGTCGCGCCATCCTTGTCCTTTGCTGCCATATTCGCCTCTGCCAGACGTAGCTGGGGAACAGGAGACAGCGGCTGCATGGTGGCTACCTTGTTGAAGGTGGCAATCGCCTGGTTCGAGTCGCCCGACAGCTGTTGTGCCCTCCCCAAAGCGTCCAATAACTCCGGGCTATCCGGCACGGCGGCAACCGCGTTTTGGGCGACCGACAAAGCCTGTTTGTAGTCCTTGCTTCGCAGATGAAGGTCGATCAACAACAGCCGCGGCGCTTGCTCCAGTGGATTGGCTGTGATGGCGCGGGTAATCAGCTCTGCCACCTCCTCCTTTGTGCCGCCAGAACGGGCACGCAACTCAGCCAACGCCAGCAGGGCTTGGATATTTTTTGGGTCTTTGGACAACACAGCCTCAAAACGCTTGAGTGCATCCTCCGGCTTTTTCTCCGCCAGGTCCAGCGCGGCCAAACTCGCCACCGATGGGAAATAGGAAGGGTCGAGAGAGACCGAGCGCTCAAAGCTCTTCCGCGCGCCAACAATGTCCTGCTTGGCCAGCAGAATGCGACCACGAAGGTTGGCCGCCAACGGCTTGTCGGGCTGCTTTTTCTCCAGCGCATCGATCGCCTGGAGGGCCTTGTCGAACTCCTTGCGGCGAATGTTTGCGCTGATCAACGCCATGTCAGCGGTGGTGCCGCTGTCGGATGCCGCAATGTCCTGCAACTCGCCGAGCGCAGCTTCATCCTTTCCAGTGACAAGGTGCGTCAAAGCGAGGGACGTTCGTGCTCTGGTGTTCTTGGGGTCCTGCTTGGTCGCCCTGGAGAAATACTCCTCGGCCTTTTTGGCGTCACCGTTTTGAAGATAGACTTCGCCCGCAAGCCCATTGGTCGCGACATCGAGGTCGTCGCCCTTCAATGCGGGCTGCAAAGTAGCGAGCGCTTTAGCGGCTTGCCCGGACCGCATATACACCGCAACCAACATGCGCCTGGCAAGCGTAGCCTCGGGGGCAATTTGCAGCGCTTTGCTCAAATAGGCTTCCGCTTGCAGCAGCGAGTTGGCCTGAAGTTCTATCGCACCTGCGAGTTGCAAGCTTGGAAGGCTATTGGGAGCCACTTTGATCAACTGCTGCGACAAGTCCCGGGCGAGCTTGAAGTCCTTCTTCTGGTAGGCCAACAAGGTCTCGAAATACTTCGTCTGCGGGTTGTTGGCCGCTACCTTCTTCATCTCCGCGAGTTGTTTTCCGGCCTCTTCCAAGTTCCCCTGCCGCAGCAACAAAGTCAATATCGCAGCGTGACCAGCGACAAAATCCGGCTTGGATACAACAGCCTTTCGGTATGCTGCCAGTGCATCATCGGTCTGGTTCTTGCCGTATAGCAGGATATCGCCTTTTAGCTTCAGCGCTTCTTGATTGGCGGGCGCTTTTACAAGAATGGATTCAACCAGAACCAGCGCTGCATCGAAGTCCCGGGCAGCAGCTTTTTCGCGTGCCTGGACAATCAAGGCCGGGGCGTAGGCAGGATCGGCGGCCAAGGCCGCGCTTAACGCGGCTTGGGCCATTTCCCTATTGTTCTGGGCGCTATACGCGACCGCCAGGGAGGTCTGCAACTCTGCCTTTGCGCTAGCCTGGCCCAATTCGGTCTTGCCGAATTCTTCCGTCAATTTCTTGTACTGCCCTTGCGCCAATAGAGACTGACCCAAAACAGGAATCACCAATTCCGGCGGATGCTTCAACGCAAGTGCCTTGCGCAATTCCGTTTCGCTGCCGACTACATCGCCGCCGCGAAAAAGTGCCAAACCCAACAAGTAGCGGGCCTCCGGCAATTCGGGATTTGTCTGCAGCGCATTCTTGAGTTGAATAACAGCTGCTTTGGAATCGTTCTTTGCAAGGTAATCGCGCGCCGAAGCAAGCATCGCGTCAGGTTTGTCACCGCCACACGCGGAAAGAAAAACGATCAACGAAATCGAGGTCAGCAAACGCCTGGTAGTACGTGACATAAAAATGCAGTGATTCATATTGGACCTATAGACAAATATCCGGCCGCTGACGCAGCTATTTAAGACCCAGGCGGTGCATCAAGTCATAAAGCGTGGGCCTACTAATTCCGAGCAACTCCGCAGCCTTCACCATATTGCCGTTAACACGACCCAAAACCGCGATGATCGCGCGTTTTTCGGCATTGTCGCGAATCGACCGCAAATCAAGCGCGCCGTCCATCTGGTCGGGTTCCGGGGGATTCAAGCCGACTTCCTCTCGCGAAATCTGATTGCCGTCGGCCATGATCGTGGCGCGTTTGATGCAATTTTCCAACTCCCGGATATTGCCTGGCCATGTATGCGTTTCTATAGCGCGCACCGCCTCTTCATTGAGCGTCATCGACCCACGATTCTGTTCCTGCGCAAAACGCCGGACAAACGCGTGGGCCAACAGCGCGGGGTCGCCGACACGCTCGCGTAACGGCGGTATGTTGATGACAATCTCCGCCAGCCTGTAATAAAGGTCTTCCCGAAACCGGCCTTCTTTGCTCAAGGCTTTCAGGTCCTGGTGGGTCGCGCAAACAATCCGGACGTCAACCGGAATCTCCTGGCGACCTCCCAGGCGTTCGATGGTTCGCTCCTGCAGAAAACGCAGCAGCTTGGCTTGTAATGAAAACGGCAGGTCGCCGATTTCATCCAGCATCAGGGTGCCGCCGTTGGCGGTCTCGAATTTGCCCAGCGTCATTTTGGACGCACCGGTAAACGCACCCCTCTCGTAACCGAAAAGTTCACTTTCCAGCAAATTCTCGGGAATGGCCGCGCAATTGATTGCCACGAACTTGCCGGCCTTGCGTGGCGATGCCTGATGCAAGCCGCGCGCCAACACTTCCTTCCCGGTACCACTTTCACCCAGCAACATGATGGTGGCGTTACTGCTGGCAACCTTTTCAATGGTGCGGCAAACGCGCAACATGCCCGGGTCCCGGGTCATCAAACCCGCCAGCGCGTCTGGCTGGTGCATCTCTTGCAGCCTGCGGTTTTCGGCCTGAAGTTCAGCCAAACGAAACGCGCGCTCCACTGTCAGGTTGAGTAACTCGGGCTCAAATGGCTTGGCGAAGAAATCATAGGCCCCCAAGGCCACCGCGCGTAATGCATTGACGCGGTCGTTCTGTCCTGTGAGAACGATCACCTTGGTGTCGGCATCGACCGCCAATATCTGTTCCAGCAATTTAAAGCCCTCCGACACCGAATCGGCGTCAGGTGGCAAGCCGAGATCCATGGTTACCACGGCCGGCAAATGGCGGCGCAATTGAACCAGGGCGCTCTCACGGTCATTGGCGGTAACCGACTCGAAACGATCGAGCGACCACTTGATCTGTTTCTGGAGCGCCAGATCGTCTTCGACAATCAACAGAGCGCGTGTTTTTTCGGCCGTCATGCAGCTCCCAGCGGCTGGAGGTCCGATTGCCTCTGAATTTCAAACAATGGCAAAAGCATCGTAACTATGGTCCCCTGGTTGACGTGGCTGTCAACGCTAATTTTCCCACCCAATTCTTGCACGTACTGAAAACTCTCATACGCTCCGATTCCCATGCCGGCCTTCTTGGTTGTTTGAAATGGCTTGAACAGCCGGTCGCGCACGAATTCAGGTGTCATGCCGCGTCCGGTATCGCCAACCTCGATCAACGCCTGGCCACTCATCCGGTCCAGCTTGAGCCAGACGCGATCTTTGGAATCGGTCGCGTCAAAGGCGTTCTGCACCATGTGCCCGATGATGCGTTCCAGCCGCTCCTCATGGCCGCGCGTCACGACCGGCTCTGCCACCACCACATCGAGCCTTCGGCCACGATCCCGGGCCACCGATTCGATCCGGTGGATGATGGCTTCAAGATTGACACCGACAACTGTCCCTGGCGGCGTCGCACCTTCGCGCAACTGGAGCATGAGCTGGCGCATACGGTCCAGCGAATTCTCGACCGTGATCAACATGTCCTGCTGGAATTCCGGATTGTTGTGCAGGCGTTTGGCATTTTTCATCATCAACGACAACTGGGTCACCACATTTTTCAGGTCGTGCACGACGAAGGCGGACATCCGGTTGAACGCGTCGAACTTGCGCACCTCCAGCAGCGCTTCCGTGGCCTGCATCTGGGCCAGGAAGCTGGCCGCCTGGCGCCCGGCGGTCTTGAGCAAATCGTTGACCTCCCAGTTCACATCCATGCGGGCACGCGCACGCGCCAGAACGACAAAGCCGATCATTTCATCGGCCACGGTCAACGGAACAATCAGCCAGGCTTGTGGAATGTCCTGCAACCAGCCCGGCAGCACCAACTGCCCGTAGCGCCTCGGAAACGAGCGGTACTCTTCCAGGTTGACCACCCAGCCACTCCCCGCCAGGAAGCTGCTGAGTCCGGAGTTTTGGTCCTCTACCACTTGACAGGGGCCGATGTTCCAGCGCGCGGTCTGGCTATATCCAGCCTCGCCCCTATTCTTCATCCACAGGCCGCCACCGGGACTCTCGAGCATGTCCGCAAGACCCCGCACCACTTGGCCGCCCATCTCCTGCGGCGAGTTTTTAGCAGACAAGGTCTGCGTAAAACGCAACCATTCTTCGCGGTAGTCGTAGCGATAACGGAAAAAATGCTTGCCCAGGAAAACCTTCAACCGGGCTCGCATTGCGCCCGACAAAGCCAAAATCACCAACACCACCAAGCCGAGAAAAATCAGAGCTAATTGCAATGCGCGTCCCCACTCCCCGCCGAAATACCGGACGTAGTAACCGACACCCGAAATAAACAACAGATAGAGACCCGCAATCATCAAAGTCGCGGAATGAAACGCCGCCTTTTTCGATATCTGGATCTTGGCTATCCAGTCCTTGTGGCGGGACGTGGACAACAGCAAAAATGGAACTACAAGCGCATGAATGGCGCCGCGAATGCTGAAGGTGTCAGCATCCACACGGCTGAACAATACCGCTTGCGAATACAGGTACAGGTCGAACAGAAAGATTGCCGCTAACCCCAGGCAAAGCGGCTTGATATTCCAGCGCGCATCGTCCGACACATTGCGAAATAGCTGCTCAAGCAGGATCATGGCCATCACCGGTAGCGCCATGGAACTAAATAGAACCAGTTTGCGCACCTCCGCGACAGCGCCAATGCCGGACCAAGCCAAGACCTGGGATGTCAGCGCGGCTATCAGCACCGCCGCCGAACAGGGAATGATCCAGGCCATGCTGGGGGAGACATTTTCCCGGCTACGCACTTGCAGCAACACCAGCAGAAAAGCGTACCAGGCTCCATACCGCAGTACATCGGCTGCATACCATGCGCTCATGAGTACAGCTTGCCCGCTAAGCAGAAAAGCGAGCAACAACCATCCCCAAAGCGCACCGCACAACACGGCGGCCACCAGCGTTACCCGGCCTGCTTCGCGGGGCGCACGCAGGTATCCGCGCTGCAACAGACTCAAGGCGAAAACAAGATACACAAGTCCCGCGAGGCCGTAACTCCACGCGGTCAAGACTACGTTTTCTGCATTCATCGGTTCACGCTGGCAGGCGGCCGGGCCGGCCGGGCCGGCTAGTGCGCGCCCTTGGCCGTCAACACGACACTGACCGTCTCGAACAGTATGACGAGGTCCAGAAACAAGGTGTGATTTTTGACGTAGTACAGGTCGTACTGGAGTTTTTCCGCGGCGTCTTCCACGGAAGCGCCATAGTGATAACGCACTTGCGCCCATCCGGTCACGCCCGGTTTGACGCTTTGACGCACCGCGAAATACGGAATCTCGTGGGTAAGTTTGTCAACGAAGTACGGGCGTTCCGGACGCGGACCCACCAGGCTCATATCGCCATTCAGTACGCTGAATAGCTGCGGCAGTTCGTCGATGCGCAATTTTCGCATGATGCGCCCGATGCCCGTGACACGATCGTCTTTCGCCGCCGCCCAACGCGGCTGGCCGTCCTGCTCCGCGTCCGTACGCATGCTCCTGAACTTCACCACGTTAAAAAGCCGTCCATTGAGCCCCACACGCTCCTGCAAATACAAAATGGGCCCGCCGCTGTCCAGCAATATCAATATGCCCGTCAGCAAAAGAATCGGGGAGGTCAGAACAATCAGCACGGTCGCGCAAACCAGGTCGAACAAGCGTTTCACGATGGTTCGCAGCAGGCCCTGGCTGAAGCCATCACCAAAGATCAGCCAGCCGGCCGAAACCGAGTCCAACCGGATTTGGCCAAGCGTCTTCTCGAAGTGCGTGGCCATATCGACCACCCGTACTCCCTGTAGCTTGCAGTCGAGCAGTTCGCGCAACGGCATGCTGCCGCCCCTGCGCTCTGCCAATGCAACTACGATTTCGTCGACCTGCTGCTCCATGACAATGTCGGTGAGCGAGGTATTGGGCGAAAGAATACCCCAGGCCGAAACCTCCGCCACGGCCTCGTTGGGGCTTGCGTAATAACCCACCAGGTCGATATGCGGGTCCGACCTCTGCAAGGTTCTGCCTACCAACTTGGCACGGGTACCGGTACCAAATATCAGCACGCGCTGGCGCAGCATGGACTGGGCGCTGGAATGACCGACGTACACGCGATGCGCCAGCATCAGAACCACTCCGGCAACAACCGACAACGCTACGAAATCACGGTTGTGCAGCCCCAGCGGGACCAGGTGCAGAATGATGTACGCCAAAGACAGAATCAGTAACAGCGAGAGCATCGCTCTGGCACGGGACTGCGCAATGGATCGGTTATGAACTCGCTGGTAAAACCCCAAAGCGGCATTGATGACCAAGCCAGCTGCGCCTAGCAACGTGGCGGACGGTAATGCGGCGGACGCGGCCAGGCTCATATCCGGCGTACGCCATCCGAACGACAGCAGTACGGTGATGATGATCAAACCGAAATCAAGAATGATCTGCAAGAGCGTTCGCCGGTGAATGTAATGGTTGAATATCTTGATCATCTTGCTGCCGTGTACCCTCCCCAAGTATTATGTGTGAAGCTGCATTAGTGCCTGCGCCACGATTTGCAACTATTGCCGAAATGACGAATTCTTATAAGTCAGTCGAGGCTGGACGTTTTTCCTGGCTGGTTAATTGCAACGCGAAAAAGACCAGCAGCAGCAGCAGGAACGCCACTCTGGGAACATCCATCACGCTGCTGACCGTTCCGACCGACAAAGCGCCACCCAGCGAGGCTGCCAGATAGGGCGATAACGATAATGCCCGGCCGGACGTTGACAGCAAACGCATCAACGTCCACAAAATCAAAACCGCAAAAACCAGCGCTCCCGTAACCCCTCGCTCAATCAATACTTCAAGGTACAGATTATCGATGTGCCATGGCAGAAAATAGTACTGGGCAGCGGGGAACCAGTGCGCCAGGCTGCTGGAAAAGTCGCCGTTAGTCAGCAGCTCCCGGCCGTCATCCGCGGTCAGGCTGACATTGTTAAAGTCGACCGAGCGCCCACTATCGAGCACCGAGATGGCAAGCATTCCCAGTCGGGGGGCATACCATCGCCCGCTGCTCAATGGGGCTCCGGAAAGTTGCGCTACCCAGTGCTGCCATTGTCCCGGCAGGGCGCCGGCCTGAACGTAAGCGTCCTGGCAATCCCAGTCGTACAAGAGGTGGCGCTCGCACAGTTGCACCACCACGCGCGCGCCAATGGGGCTTCGAATATCCAACCCTATGCGGTAGCCCCTGCTGGCGTCGATATCCACGCGCTGGGTCAAGGCGAACAGTCCCTGCAAATTCGGCCGGGTTGCCGGCCCAAATAGCGTCACATATTGGCGGCGTGAAGCAGTGCCCGGCACATCTTCGTGCATTTGCACGCGGCCCGAAAATTCCCCCGCCTGTTTCGGGATTCGTTGCGCGTAATTGGCGGGCAGGCGCCCCAGTCCCAAGCCGAACAGCCAGCGTGAACTGGAGTCCAGCAGATTGACCCCTTCTTGCCAGCGCGCCATGCGGCCATTGAAGTCCTTCTCCGATTTGCTGAAACGTCCCATGCCCAGCGTACCTTCGGTAAATACCGCGCCAATCAGAATGACGACCACCAGACCCAGCAACCAGGTCGCGCCTGCTCTGCGTCGCGATTTGCGCGCACCTGCTTGCGTTGCTGTCAGCCAAGCGCCGTCATCGGTAATTTGCGTTTGCATACGCCATAACAGGACTGCCAAAATCAACGACAACGCCACCGCCAAGTACACCCCTCTGGAAAAAGTCGTCAGGCACGCATAGACGGAAAACAGGGCCAGCGCCGCCGACAGTCCCCATCGCAGAGGCCCGCGAGCCGTTGCCAGTGCCCACAGGACAAATGGCATGGCCATTGCCAGGTAAGCGTCGATAGCACCACCACCGACATGCATCTCCCAGAACAGCGCCGTAATCCGGTAGACGGTCGAAAAATCGAAGATGCCGGGGTAAGCCGCACGCTCCCACAGGGCCGCAAGTGACACGCTCGCCAAACCCAATACCATGCCGAGCGCCAGCCGATTGCTGGCCCGCGTCCTGGACACGCGCATCTCGACCCGCAGCAGGGGAAGCGTCAGTAGCCCGAACAGCAAACTTTTGAATACACGCAGGCTGTTGAGCGGGTCGGTGTAGCCCTGAAACCAGCCAAATGTAAAACCATCGGCATCGCGGAACCCCCGGACCAGGCCTACGACGCCCAGTACCGCAACTGCGGTGATCAGGATTACAAATGCAATATCCGATTGGCGCGCTTGGTGCTGCTTAACCTTGCCGATAGCTATCGACCGTGTCGCAACCGCGTTGTAGGCCGACCATGCCAGCCCGCAATATGCGCCGGCGAAAACGCCCAGCAACAGCAGATCGAACTCGTCAAAAATCAGCCAACCGGTCCAGGGCGAAAAATTCAGCCATGGCAAGGCCGCCGGCACGGCGAGCAGCCAGATTCCGGGCCACCAGGCATTTGCTATACACACCAGATAGAAAAAACCCAACGCGGCAACTGGCCAAATCGGATGATGCCAGGCCAGCGTCAGGCCTGCGGCGAAGCTGAGCAAGGCCAGCGACGCCCAAAGTGCGACCTTCCTATACAAGGACTTCGGGACAGGCTGCGTGGCCCAGAAATGCCTGGGGGCTTGCGCTCGCTCCATAAGCACCGGACTGGAACACGACCACCAGGTCATCCACCTGCGCAACGGGCAACTGCATGCGGTCCGCAAGCAGATCTAGCGGGGTACACAGCGGGCCGACCACCGACGCCAGTTCAGTTTCAGGGTGGCCCAGTTTGTTGCCTATCGTCACCGGATAGTTCTTGCGCACCACCTGCCCGAAATTTCCGGATGCCGACAAATGGTGGTTCAACCCGCCGTCTGTCACCAGGAACACCTGCCCGCGAGAAATTTTGCGATCGACTATGCGCGTGACGTAAATGCCCGGTTTGCTCGGATCGCCGACGATCGTGACCGAGCGGCCGCCGTTGGCCGCCTTGATATCTTCCGGCGCGGCGATGAGAAAGCCGTGAGTGTCTGGCTTGAGAGACTGGCTTGACGCCATCTGGCCCGTCGCAACCAGCGTGATGACCGCGCAGCCCAACCACTGTGTCGCACGTGAACGTGTCATGACATCCTCCTCTTCAGCTGATGGTGCTGATTGGTGGCCGACAGTATAGCGCCCGGATGG
>JANYBQ010000063.1 GCA_025360705.1 Betaproteobacteria bacterium
GACCAGGCCGATGCGCAGCGCACACGCATTCGTCAGCAGCGGCCACCCGGTCACGCTGGTGGACAAGCAGCCCGAGGCGCTTGCGCGTGCCCGCGACGCGATCGCCAAGATCCTGTCCGACGGCGTGCGCCTGGGCAAGAGCACCGAACCCGATGCCGCCGCCGCGCTGGCCCGCCTGGAGTGCGCCGACAGCCTGGGCGCCGCCCCTAAGAACGTGGTACTGGTGCTCGAGACCGCCACCGAAAAGCTGGACATCAAGCAGGCCATCGTGCGCGAAGCCGAAAGCCTGTTCGGCGCCGATACCGTCATCGCCACCAACACGTCAGCGCTGAGCATTACCGAGATCGCATCCGCCGCCAAGACACCCCAGCGCGTGATCGGCATGCATTTCTTCAACCCGGTGCACAAGATGAAGCTGGTCGAGATCGTGCGCGGGCTGGAGACCAGCAGCGCGACCGTGGCGAAGGCGCAAGGCTGGGCCGCTGCCATCGGCAAGACATCGATCGAAGTCAACGAGGCACCGGGCTTCACCACCAGCCGCATCTCGGCGCTGCTGGGCAACGAAGCCATGTACATGCTGGCCGAAGGTGTGGCCAAGGCCGAGGACATCGACACCTCGCTGCGCATGGCGTTCAACCATCCCATGGGCCCGCTGGAACTCGGCGACCTGACCGGCTGGGACACGCGGCTGGCCGTGCTGCAATACCTTCACCAGACCCTGGGCGAGAAGTTCCGGCCCTGCCCGCTCATCATCAAGCTCGTCAAGTCGGGGCGCCATGGCCGCAAGACCGGCCGCGGCATCTATGAATACGACGATAAGGGCGTGAAAATCCCCAACTCCGGTGTGAGGCCATTCTGATGCGTGAAGTTGTCATTGTCGAAGCCGCCCGCACACCGGTCGGCCGTTTCCGTGGTGGCCTGAAAACCGTGCGCGCCGACCATCTCGGTGCGGCCGTGCTGGGCGCGCTGGTGCAGCGCGCGGGCATCACGCCCGAGCAGGTCGACGACGTGGTGTTCGGCTGCGTGTCGCAGGTCGGCGAGCAGTGCGGCAACATCGCGCGCACCGCCTTGCTGTCGGCCGGCTGGCCCGAATCCGTCCCGGGCATGACGGTCGACCGCAAATGCGGTTCTTCCGAAGCATCCGTGCATGTGGCGATAGGCTCCATCGCCGCCGGAATGACCGATGCCGTGGTGGCCGGCGGCGCCGAAAGCATGACCCGCGTGCCCATGGGCGGCAACCGCGATGTGCACGGCGTCCCCTTCGGCTGGCGCGTGAACGAGCGATTTGCACTGACCTCGCAGGGCGAGGCCGCCGAGCGCCTGTGCGACCTGTGGAACCTGAGCCGCGACGCGCTGGACGACTATGCATTCGAAAGCCATGCCCGCGCCGCGCGCGCCGCGGACGCCGGCTACTTCGACCGCGAGATCGTGCCGGTGGCGATTGCCGACTGGTGCGAGCGCGGCGAGCTGGCCGTGGACACGGTGCTGCGCGCCGACGAAACCATCCGGCGCGAGACCAGCCGCGAGAAACTGGGCACGCTCAAGACCAGCTTCCGGCCCGAAGGCGGCCGGGTGACCGCCGGCAACGCCTCGCAGATATCGGACGGCGCCGCCGCGCTGCTGCTGATGGCCGCGGACCACGCCAGCACACTGGGCATCCGGCCGCGCGCCCGCATCATGGCGGCCACCACGGTCGGCTCCGATCCGGTGCTGATGCTGACCGGCCCGATTGCCGCCACCCGCAAGGTGCTGGAGCGCGCCGGTCTGACACTGGATGACATCGACCTGTTCGAGATCAACGAAGCCTTCGCGCCCGTGCCCATGGTCTGGATGCGCGAGTTCGGTGTCGGCCACGACCGGTTGAACGTGAACGGTGGCGCGATCGCGCTGGGCCACCCGCTGGGTGGCAGCGGCGCGCGCATCATGACCACCCTGCTGCACGAAATGGAGCGCCGCCAGGTGCGTTACGGCCTGCAGGCCATCTGCTGTGCCGGCGGGCTGGGCACCGCCACCATCATCGAACGCCTGGGCTGACAGCCATGGATAGCGTGAACATCGGCACCACCGGCCTGCGCAGCAGCGTGATCGGCCTCGGCTGCATGGGCATGTCCGAGTTCTACGGCGAGCGCGACGACGCGCAGTCCCTGCGTACGCTGGAGCGCGCTTTCGAACTGGGTGTCACCCACTACGACACCTCGAACGTGTATGGGCGCGGGCACAACGAGCAACTGCTGAGCGGCTTTCTCAAGGGCAAACGCGCATCGGTCATGCTGGCCAGCAAGTTCGGCGTGGTGCGCGACCCGAACGGCCCGCTGGGCAGCAGCTACGACCGCGACATCGACAACTCGCCGGCCTACATGCGCAAGTGCTGCGAGGAGTCGCTTTCTCGCCTGGGCATCGAGGCCATCGACATCTATTACGTGCACCGGGCCGACCCCAAGACACCGATCGAGGAGACGGCATCCGCACTGGCCGGGCTGATCAAGGAGGGCAAGATCCGCGCCTACGGCCTGTCCGAGGTGTCCGCGGACCTGCTGCGCCGCGCGCACAAGGTGCAGCCGGTGGCGGCCATCCAGTCCGAATATTCGCTCTGGACGCGCGAACCCGAACTCGACGTGTTGCCCGCCTGCCTGGAGCTCGGCATCACCTTCGTGGCCTACAGCCCGCTCGGGCGCGGTTTCCTGACCGGTGCCATCGCCAGCGCGCAGAGCCTGGCGGCCGATGATTTCCGGCTGTCCTCGCCACGGTTCCAGGGCGACAACTTCGACAAGAACCTGGCCATCATCGAAGAGCTGCGCAAGCTCTGCGCGGCCAAGAACTGCACGCCGGGGCAGATCGCGCTGGCCTGGATCCTCGGGCGCACGCAGAAGATCATTCCCATCCCCGGCACCAAGCGCATCAAGTACCTGGAAGAGAACGTGGGAGCGGCCTGCGTGACGCTGTCGGCACAGGAGCGCGCCGCGCTGGAGGCCCTGTTGCCCATCGGCGGCGCCGCGGGCACCCGCTACGACCCCAGCTTCAAGGGTGCGCCGCGCCCCGCCACGACCTGAACCGGACATGCCATGAACAACTTCCAGTGGGGCCTGTGGCCCTGGCCTTTCTTCGATGCCTCGCACGAGGCCCTGGCCGAACGCGTGAAGGCCTGGAACACCCGGAACCACGGCCAGGTGGATGCCGACTTCCACGCCGAGTGCCGCCGCATGGTGCGCAGTTTCGGCGAAGCCGGCCTGCTCGACTACGTGGTGCCGCCGGGCGACGCGCCCTTCGACGTGCGTTCGGTATGCCTGATCCGCGAGGGCCTGACTTATGAGCACGCGCTGGCCGACGCGATGTTCGCCATGCAGGGCATCGGCACCTTGGCGATCCGGCGCTTCGGCACGCCGGCGCAGCGTGAACAGTACCTGGAACCCTGCCGCAAGGGCGAACGCATCGCCGCCTTTGCGCTGACCGAACCCGAGACCGGCTCCGACGTGGCCTCGATGACCACCACCGCCACGCGTGACGGCGACCATTACGTGATCAACGGGGCCAAGACGCTGATCTCCAACGCCGGCATGGCGGACCACTACCTGGTGACGCTGCGCACCGGCGAGGCGCCCGGCGCCAAGGGCCTGAGCATGCTGTTGGTGGATGCCGGCACGCCAGGGCTGGAGGTCGGTGCGCCGATCGAATTTATCGCGCCCCACCCTGCCGCCGCACTGACCTTCAAGGACTGCCGCGTGCCGGTGAGTTGCCTGATCGGGCAGGCCGGCCAGGGCTTCAAGGCGGCGATGGCAGCATTCGACATCTTCCGCCCCTCGGTGGGCGCCGCGGGTGTGGGGCTGGCGCGCCGCGCGCTGCACGAGACACTGGCGCACACCGACAAACGCCGCCTGTTCGGCAAACCGATGCATGGGCTGGAGGGTGTGCAGATGGCGCTGGCCGACATGGCCACCGACCTCGAAGGCGCGGCCCTGCTGGTCTACCGTGCGGCCTGGGCCCACGACGTGCGCGGCGAACGCGGCGCCTACGAGGCCTGCATGGCCAAGCTGGCCGGTAGCGAGGCCGCGGGGCGCATCGTCGACCGTGCGGTGCAGCTGCTGGGTGGACAGGGCGTGACGCGTGGCAACATCATCGAGCAGCTCTACCGCGAGGCGCGGCCGATGCGCATCTACGAGGGTGCCTCCGAAATCCAGAAGCTGGTGATCGCGCGCAACCTGATCAAAAACAAAGTGCTGCAGGGCTGAACGCGCAGGCCGCCATGCGCGACAAGACCGCCATCGTCGGACTGGGTGCCACGCCCTACTACCGGCGCGGCGCGTCGGCCCCGCAGACACTCGAAGAGCTGGTGGGCAAGGCCATCCTGGGGGCGGTCGACGATGCCGGCCTGAAGGTGCGCGACATCGACGGCTTTGCGTATTTCGCGGGCGGCTTCGACACCGCACTGCTGGCCGAGACGCTGGGCATCCCCGAAATCCGCTTCACCGCTACGCTCACCGGAACCGGTGGTGGCTCCGCGGGCGCCATCGGACTGGCGGCGGCGGCCATCGTGAGCGGCCAGGCCGAGGTCGTGGTCTGTGTGGGTGCCAACCAGCAGGGCGCGCAGCGTTTCGGGGCCATCACCGCGGCCTACCCGGCCACGCCGGAGAACGCGTTCTTCTCGGCCTCGGGCCTGGTCGGGCCGGGCCACATGTTCGCGCTGCTGGCACGCCGGCACATGCACCTGTACGGCACCACGCGCGAGGACTTCGCGGAGGTGGCGCTGTCCACCCGCGCCAACGCCGTCACCAACCCGAACGCCACGCTGCGCAAGCCGATGACACGCGAGGACTATTTCAACGCGCCCATGCTGGCCGACCCGCATTGCCTGTTCGACTTCTGCCTGGAGAACGACGGCGCGGTAGCCGTGATCGTCACCTCGGCCGAACGCGCGCGCGACCTGCGCAGCAAGCCGGTACGGGTCCTGGCCAGCAACCACGGTGGCAGCCGCGACTGGGGCCGCTCGATCTACTGGATGAACATGCCCGACGAGAGTTTCGCGTCCTCCGGCCATGCGGCCGTGGCCAAGCGCCTGTACGCGGCGGCCGGCGTGGAGCCCAAGGACATCGACACCGCGCAGATCTACGACCACTTCACCTCGCAGGTGATCATGCAGCTCGAAGACTACGGCTTCTGCGCCAAGGGAGAAGGTGGAGCCTTCGTGCGCAGCGGTGCCATCCGGCTGCGCGGCGGAGGCGTGCCGGTGAATACCGACGGCGGCCAGCTCTCGTGCGGCTACGTGTGGGGCATGACACATGTGCGCGAGGCGGTGGAACAACTGCGTGGCACTGCGGTGAACCAGGTGCCCGGCGCACGGCTGGCCCTGGTGACCGGCGGGCCGTCGATCATCCCGGTCAGCGGCTTGATCCTGGCGAACTGACGCACCCGCCATGGCCATCGCGAAACGCCCGCCGCCCAAGTTCTTCAAGCTCTCCACCAACGCGTGGACACAGCCCTTCTGGGAAGCCACTGCGCGCCATCAACTGGTGGCGGCGCAATGCACCGACTGCGGCACCTTCCGCATGCCGCCCACGCCGTTCTGCCCTTGCTGCCAGTCGCAACGCATAACCTGGACAAGGCTGAGCGGTGGTGGCGAGGTCTATTCCTACACCATCGTCGAGCGTGCCATCCTCTCCGGCATGGAGGAGCACCTGCCCTATGTGCCGGCGGTCATCACGCTCGACGGCGCCGGTGGTGCGCGCTTGATCAGCAACGTGGTGGAGGTGGACGTGGCGGCCATCGCGGTCGGCATACCGCTGCAGGTGGTCTGGGACGATGTGCCCAACGCCGGCGTGGCGGTACCGCGCTTTGTGCCTGTGGCGCGGTAGCGCCTAAATCTGCCGCTTCGGCAGCCGGATCACGATGCCGTCGTGTTCGGGCTGGAGCAGCAGCTGGCACGACAGCCGGCTATTGGGCAGGGGATCGAAGGCGTAGGACACCAGCTCCGCCTCTTCCACCGATGCCGGCGCAAAGCGCCGGGCCCAGGCCTCGTCCACATAACAATGGCAGGTGGCACAGGAGCAGCAGCCGCCGCAGTCGGCCAGGATGCCACGCACGTCGTTCTCGATCGCGACCTGCATCACCGACTGGCCGGGCGCCGCATCCAGCACATGCTCCCTGCCGTCGGCCTCGACAAATGTGATCTTTGGCATCACGCCTCGCCGGCTGACGCCGGCGCTTCATCGTCGTCGATCAGCGCAATGGCCGCCTCCGGGCAGTGGCGCGCCCCAAGGCGCGCCTGCTCGTGCAGATGCTCCGGCACGGTGTCACCGTTCGAGCAGCAGTAGCCTTCGTCATCCAGCCGGTAGACGTCCGGGGCCTTGGCTGCGCACAGGGCATGCCCGGCGCAGATGGTGCGATCCACCACTATCTTCATGCTGCTGCTCCTATTGCATGCGGGGCCGCCGCCACGGCGCGCGGCCATACGAGGGGAACGGCTACCGGCGACCATACCAGGCCGCCGCGCGTGGGCAGGTCACTTTGCGCGTCGACCGAAAAGGCCGGGATGCGCCGCACCCACTCCTCGATGAACACCCGCATTTCCAGCCGCGCCAGGTGCGAGCCCACACAGCGGTGCGGACCGGAGCCGAACACCAGATGGCTGCTGATGGGTCGGTCGAAATCCACGTGGAAGGGCGCGTCGACCACCTGGTCATCGAGGCCGTAGATGTGCGGGAGGAAAACCAGCCGGTCGCCGGTCTTGAACTCGACGCCGTTGTAGACCATGTCGGTGGTCACACCACGCTCCATGCCAGCCACTCCGTGCACGCGCATCAGTTCCTCGATGGCGTTGCCTATCAGTGGCGGATCGCCCACCAGACGCTGGTACTGGGACGGGTTCTGCCCGAGGTAGGCCATGATGAACGACAACATCGCCGCCACCGTGTCCAGCCCGCCCAGGAACAGCAGCGTGACCATACCCAGCTTCTCGTCATCGGTCAGGCCGCGGCCGGCGACCTTGCCGTGCACCGCCAGGCTCACCAGGTCGTCGCCCGGCGTGCGTTCGCGCTGCGCAATCAGGCCCTTGAGGTAGGTACCCAGCTCCTCCAGTGCAGCGAGGCGCTCCTGTATATCCGGGGCACGGGTGAAGCGGTCGACCTTGGCGACCAGCATTTCACGGTGGTCCAGCGGCGCGTCGGCCATGCGCATGAACAGCTCGACCGGGAAGCGCTGCGCGATCACCTGCACGAACTCGCACTTGCCGAGCAAGGCGACTTCGTCGATCAGTTCTCCGGCCAGTTGCCGCACCTGCTGCTCCATCTTCTGCACGCCGGCAGGCGAGAAGAACGGGTTGATGATGCGCCGCAGATCGGTGTGCAGGGGTGGATCGCACTGGTTGGGCAGCGTGGGCGGATTGCGTGCATTGGCGATGTTGTATTTCGGATCGCTGGAGAACTTGTCCGGCTGGCGCAGCATGTCGCGTGCCACGGTGGCACGGCCCACCACCCAGTGGCCGCGGTCTCCGGTGGTGTAGAAGATGTCCGGGCTGCCGTGGACCAGCGCGGTCACCCGCTCGTGCGGGCAGCGCTTCAGTTCGGGGGAGAGAAAACGGTCGAACTCGACCACAAGCTCGGGCGGGATGTGGGATGGGATCTTGGCAGTCATAGCGACGCTGTGCATCGGCTCAGGCCCCATTCCTGCGCACCTTGAGGCGTACCTGCTCGTACCAGGACGGGCTGGCGTACCACTCGACGGCAATGCGCCGGTCGGCGATAAGCCAGCGCTCGCCTTGGCGCCTGAAGGTGTCCAGGTAACGCCCGGCGTGATCCAGGCCATGGCGCGTGAGCGACATGAAGTACGTCCAGCCCTGCGCGGTGTCGTCGTCGGTGAATTCGACGCGTGACGTGGTGAGGTTGTGCCGCAGCAGGGGGATAGCCCCGTCGGGCATGCGGTCGGGCCGGTCGGGGCCGATCACGGGCATATAAAAGGCGCGTATCGCGGCGCGCCCCACCGGCTTGGTGCCGCTGGAAAGCTCGAGCTTTCCGTCCTCCATGAACACGGAGACAACGCCCTCCACGTCGCCGCTGTCGACCGAGTTGCAGTACACCGCCATCGTATGGTGGATCTGCTCACGGGCTTGGATTGGGTCAACGGTCATGGGTTTGTCTCCTGTTGGGGCGCGCCCTGGCTGGCAGCCCGACGGTCGCGCGACTTGCGATCTCAGAAAAGCCCGGAAAAGGCCTTGATCGGGCACAAAAAGTATTTGGATGGATCATAATATATACAACTAGTGTCGTTCAAATATAAATAAGTGTCATTCGGCGACCGCTCGCACCATCCCCAGCCCCAAGGAGACCCTTGCATGCGCACCATTCCCGTCTACCAGATCCTTGCCGAAGACATCAAGGGCCTGGGTGTCGATACCGTGTTCGGATTGATGAGCGACGACATCTGCCAGCTGTTCGCCACGCTCGACGCCATGGGGGTGCGCATGGTCGGCGCCCGCCATGAGACCAATGCCGTGATGGCCGCGGCCGGTTATGCGGCGGCCACCGGCAAGCTGGGTGTCGCGCTGATCGGCCGCGGTCCGGCCATGGCCAATGCGATGCACGGCACCATCTCGGCCGCCAAATCCGGCATGCCGGTGCTCATCATCAGCGGCGACGCGCCGCTGGGCCGCGGAGTGACGAACGCGCTGGGGCCCGACCTGAAAGCGTTTCCAGCGGCGACGGTGGTGCGTGCCTGCGGCATCCCCACCTTCGTGCCCGCCAGCACCGACGCTGTACGGCAGGCCCTGGCTGATGCGGTCGCCGAGGCCTCGCTGGGCAAGGCGGCCGTGCTGCTGCTGCCCACCGATCTGCAGGTGGGCTACACCGCCGTGCCCGACGGCCCCTCCCCGGTCAAGATGCTGCCGCCAGCCGCGCCGCAGCCGGCGCGCCAATCCTCGATCGACACCGCCATGGGCCTGCTGCGCAACAGCCGCCGGCCGCTGATCGTGGCCGGCGTGGGCGCGCACCGCGCGGGCGCGCGCGCAGCGATCGAGGCGCTGGCCGAGAAGACCGGCGCGCTGCTAGTCAATGCGCTCAAGGCCAAGGACCTTTTCCGCGGCAATCCCTACGACATGGGCATCCTCGGCTCGTCCTCCACTTCGGTTGCGCGGCGCTACATCGAGCAGGCCGACTGCGTTATCGCCATCGGCGTCGCGCTCAACTCGCTGACCATGAGTTCGGGCATCGCCCTGCCGCCCGTGCCGCTGATCCAGGTGGATGCCGTGCGCACCAACATCGGCCGCTGGTGGCACGCCGACGTCGCGGTGGTGGGTGATGCCCGCCTGGTGACCGAGCAGTTGACCGCCGCGCTGCCCGGGCGCGGCACCGACCAGAAGCCCTGGCACACGGCGGCGGTGCGCGCCGAACTGGCGGGCTTCGAGCACACGATGGATTTCCAGATCGCGCACACTGCGCGCACGCTGGATCCGCGCATGCTCACGCTGGAGCTCAGCCGCATCCTGCCCGAGAATCGCCACATCGTGTTCGACGGCGGCAACTTCATGGCCAACTGGGCCTATTTCTCGTTGCCCAATCCAGGCCATTTCACGCACAGCCTGGACTCCGGCTCGGTCGGCCTGGGCCTGGGCACCGCGATTGGCGTGGCCCGCGGGCAGCCCGATCGCACCGTGCTGCTGATGATCGGCGACGGCGGCATGCTGATGTCCATGGGCGAGATCGAGACCATCATCCGCGAAGACCTGCCCATGATCGTGCTGGTGATGAACGACGCGGCCTATGGCGCTGAGGTGCACATCCTCAAGGGCCAGAACCTGCCGCCGGCCAAGGCCGAATTCTTCGACGTCGAGTTTGCGCCCATGGCCGAGCCGCTGGGCTTCGAGAGCTACACCATCCGCACCATGGACGACCTGAAGAAGATCGAGCCGGTGCTCTCCAATCCGCAGGGCCCCATCTTCCTGGACTGCAAGATCAACGGCGACGTGATCGCACCGTTCATCACCGAATTCACCCACAAGGACACGGGCAAGCGCGCCTGATCCACCCCCCGACAAGGAGATACGGCATGGCAGGAAGACTCGCGGGCAAGGTGGCCATCGTCACGGGCGCCGGCTCGGGCATCGGCCGGGCATCGGCACAACTGTTCGCCGCCGAGGGCGCACGCGTCATGTGCGCGGACATCAACCGCGCGGGGGTCCATGAGACCGCGCGGCTCATCGGCGAAGCGGCCCTCGCATCCACGGTGGACGTCGCGCTGCCGCAGGACATCGAGCGCATGGTCGGCGAGACCCTCGCCGCCTTCGGCAAGCTCGATGTGCTGTACGCGAATGCCGGCATCGCCGAGGCCACGAACGCCATCGACATGACGCTGGAGCAGTGGAACCGGATGATCAGCATCAATCTGACCAGCGTCTGGCTGTCGGCCAAGTACGCCTTGCCGCACATGATCGCGGGCGGTGGTGGGTCGATCATCAACCAGTCGAGCACCGCGGGGCTGATCGGCATTCCCGATATCCCCCACTACTCGGCAGCCAAGACCGGGGTCGTCGGTCTCACGCGCCAGGTCGCGGCGCACTACGGCCCCCAGAACATCCGCTGCAATGCGATCTGCCCCAGTTCCATCCCGACTCCGCTGATGGCGGGGGTCTGGGAAACCCGGGCGCGCCATGCCAACGACCAGTCCAGCTTCGAAGCGCAACAGGCCGTGGTCGCCGCAAGACATCCGCTGCGCCGATTGGGCGTGCTGGCCGATTGCGCCAACCTGGCGCTGTTCCTGGCGAGTGATGAATCGTCCTGGATCACCGGCGTGGCGATGCCGCTGGATGGCGGACTGACGGCCACCTGAGACGGGGGATTGGCCGGCACCGGACGCGGATGCCGCGCCGGTGGCGCGTCAGCGTGTGTCGGCCAGGATGAAGTCCGAGGCGCGCTCGCCGATCATGATGGCCGGCGCCGCGGTGTCGGCCGACAGCAGCGTCGGCATGATGGAGTTGTCGACCACACGCAGCTTGCCGACGCCGCGCACACGCAAGGCCGGGTCGAGCACGGCATGTGCGTCGGTGCCCATGCGGCAGGTCCCGGCGATGTGGTGCGCGGTGCCGCGCACTTCGCCGGTGTAGCTCTTCAGTTCCTCGGCGGTCGAGACGTCCGGGTAGGCGTCGAGCTCGTCGCCGATGTAGGGCTTCATCGCGGGGCGCCGCATCAGATCACGCACCCTGGCCATGCCGGCGGCGACCGTCCGGCGGTCGAGCTCGGTGGCCATGAAGTTGAACCGGATCTTCGCGTCCTTGACCAGGTCCGGGCCGCCGATCTCGACCGAGCCGCGGCTCTCCGGGCGCAACTGGCACACCGTGGCCATGACGGCCGAGAACGGCAGCAGCGCCGGCTTGACACGCTCGGTTCCGAACAGGAAGAAATGGATGTGTACGTCCGGGCGCGCGGGAGACAGCTCGGTGCGGCACAACGCACCGCCATAAACCGGCCCCAGGGCCATGAAGCCGCGCCGGCGCAGCGCATACCGCAGCACCAGCTGCACGCGGCCCCAGCGGCTGGCCATCTGGTCGTTGAAGGTCACCGGCTGCCTGCACCGGTAGCTGATCCAGGGATTGAAGTGGTTCTGCAGGTTCTGGCCGACATCGGGTGCATCGTGGACCACCGTGACGCCCTGCGACTGCAGCAGCGCGCCCGGGCCGACGCCCGAAGCCTGCAGCAACAGTGGCGAGGCGAATGCGCCACCCGAGAGGATCACCTCGCGGCGCGCCTTCACGGTGATGCGCTGGCCTCCGACCACCACCGACACGCCATCGGCATTCTTGCCGTCGAACAGGACCCGCTCCACGCGTGCGCCGGTCATCACGGTCAGGTTCGCGCGGCTCTTCACCGGATGGATGTAGGCCATGGCCGCCGAGCAGCGCCGGCCGTTGCGCGTCATCGTCTGGTAGTAGCCGGCGCCTTCCTGTCGCGCGCCGTTGAAGTCGGGATTACGCGGGATGCCGGCCTGTTCGGCGGCATCGATGAAGGCATCCATCACTTGGTGCGGCTCGGCCGGATCAGAGACGGCCAGCGGCCCGCCCACGGCATGGTAGGGCCCGGCGCCGCGCGAGCGCTGGTCTTCGGAGCGCAGGTAGCACTTGAGCACGGTGTCGTAGTCCCAGCCGGTGCAGCCCAGGCGCGTCCAGTGGTCGAAGTCCTCGCGCTGGCCACGCAGGTAGATCATGCCGTTGACCGCGCTCGAGCCGCCTATCACCTTGCCCTGGTAGAACGGCCCGGCGCGGTTGTTGAGCTCGGGCTCGGGCTGCACCTGGTAGATCCAGTTGAACTCGGGCTTGCCGAACACCCGGGCGTAGCCGATCGGGATGTGCAGCCAGCGGTCCTTGTCGTTGCCACCAGCCTCCAGCAGCAGAACCTTGTGCGCCGGGTTGGCGGACAGTCGGTTGGCCACCACGCAGCCGGCCGTGCCGCCGCCCACGACGACGTAATCGAATTCGGAACTGGTGTTCATGGGATCATCCCTGGAAGAGTTTGCCGCCGGAATACAAGAGCGTGTGCTTGCTGGCGAAGGACGCGCGTACCGCGTCGCCGGCTTTGAACACAGCCCTGGCGATGGGTGTGGTGACGTACAGCGTGATGCCGCCGACATCGACCACGTAGTCGGCCTCGCCGCCGGAGTACAGAAAATCCACCACGCGTCCGATCGGCAGCGCCATGTGTCCGCGCCCTTCACTGGCCGATGTCGGGTCGGACAACGTCACCCCCTGTGGCCGCACGTAAAGCTGCACGGGCCCCGTGCGCCCATCCAGCACCGACAGGTCGCCTTCCAGGCGTCCGGCATCGGTGTTCCAGCCTGCCTCGGACTTCAGCGCAATCGAGTTGCGGATGCCCAGGAACCTGGCGACGTATTCGGTTG
>JANYBQ010000106.1 GCA_025360705.1 Betaproteobacteria bacterium
GTTGCGGGCCAGCTGTATGACGCCTCCTCCAATCTGATTCAGGTGGGAACGCCGGCGCAGATCGCGGCCGCCAAAACCGCCTTCGGTATGGCCAGTGGCTGGTATGTGATCCTGGGTACGGGCGAGAAGGTCGTGGGGGGCTCAACCACGCTGGCCGGCACGGTCTATTTCGGCACCAATACGCCCACGGCAGTGGCCGCCAATGCCTGCGTGGGTAACCTCGGGCAAGCCCGGCTCTATGCGATCAGCTACCTTAATGGATCGGCCACCATTGACCAGAACCAGACCGGCACCCTGACCACGGCCGACCGCTACTTCACGCGGGCAGGCGGCGGCTATCCCCCGACGCCTGTGCCCATTTCTGTCGTGATCGGCGGCAGGACCTATCAAGCAGCCATCAGCGGTACCCAGGTGCTGACCTCGCCCGGGCCTGCTTTGGGCCGCAGGTACCGAACGTTTTGGCAACAATTGATAGACAAGAATTGAGGAGCGTCTTGCGTGGCGACTCTCGAAAAGCAAGGCTTCGCGCGTGAGGTCATTAATGATGTTGCAATCTTGCCTATGGCCAGCGTGCGCATGCGTTTCATCCTAATATTACTGTGTCACAAACGTAGTTTTGGACTTATCCAATTGCAATGAGGGCAATGACCCAGAGCGCTTGCGAGTGCGCCGCTCAGGCGCAGGCGCAGCGTCGTGATCGAGTCTGCTACGTGACGCTGCGCGCGCTGGACTGCCCCGAGGGATGTAATCTTTGGAAGTGGCAGGCACTTGGCGTTGGACGAAGTTTTTCTTACTGTTGGCACTGCTGCCCGCCTTGAGTCGCTCGGCCATCAGGAAGCCGTAGGCTGCGATGCTCAAAGTGGCGTGATGGTGAAAGCCGCGCCAGCCCCGTCCCTCATAGTGGCCCAGCCCGAACTCCTGCTTCAAATCCTGGTAATCGCGCTCGATGCGCCAGCGCACCTTGGTGACGAACACCATTTGCTCCAGTGTGGCATCTTCTGGGGCGCTCGTGAGGAAGTACTTTGTTGGCTCGGCCTCACCTTCGGGCCATTCGATCAGCAGCCATTGCTCGGCTCGCATTTCGCTACCCAGGTAATCTCGATGAGCCGGGCGCACCCGTACCCCGGCGACGCGCGAGGAGAGTGAGTTGTTGGTACCCTCGCGCCAGCTGACCGTGCGCCAGGCTTGCTCGGCCAAGGTCACGGCCAGTGCCTTCACTGCCAATGGCTCATTACCGGGCTGCCGACGCAGCCGCGTGGGCCGTATGCCGCGACCCGACCAGGGCTTGGGCGGTAGCGGCCCAGTGCCCGGCGCCCACACGGTGGTGGCCGCACGAATACCGACGGCGTAGAGCATGCCCAACTCGGTGAGGCCATCACGAAAGGCGGTTTCATCACCATAACCGGCGTCTGCCAGCACCACGCCCATAGGTACACCCGCAGCGACTGCTTGGCGCACCTGTGCCAGGGCGATCTCGGGCTTGGTCGCGAACGCTTGTGTCTCGGGAACCCCAGCCGTCTTGCGCCGCGCCATATCGCCCGCCCAGTCTTTGGGAAGGTAGAGTTGGTAGGCGATCGGTAGGCTGCCTTGCGCGCTTGCCAGCGACAGGCTGACGGCCACCTGGCAATTGTCTTGCTTGCCCAACTGGCCGCAATACTGGCGGGCCACACCCACCGAGTGTTTGCCCTTCTTTGGAAAGCCCGTGTCGTCGATGATCCAGTAGCAGCCACTGTCCAGGCCCAGCGCGGGCATAACCCAATCGCGCACGCCAGCCATCACGGTCGTGTCCGACCACTCGGACTTGGCCACAAAGTGATGCAGCGCCTGGTGTCGTGCGCTGGCATGCAGCGGATCAACGCGCGCGGCCATGGGCTCCACGCTTTTACGTGACAGGGGCAGCATCAGGCCGGTGCAATACCCGCTCAGTCCGGCATGCCGGTCAACATGGCCGAGCCCCTCAGACAAATGAGCGATGTAGCGGTTGAACTTCTTGGCTGTGTCCATCATGCCTCCGGCCGGAATTTACGACGTCGACATCATAGCAAACTTTGTGACACAGTAAGCATAGGTGATAACCGTTCCTTCGCAGGGAGGGACGACGTGCATTCGTTCGATCTGCGCCAGCAAAGCGGCTTCCAGCTGTAGCACCATCGGCAAGAACCCAACCATGGCCGCATTTCTGTCATGCAATGTCATACGTTTGGTGATTAAACGCATTTGAAAGAGTGCCATGCGTGTCAATGCTAGATTCGAAGGTGTTGCCGCCGACGCCTCTCTGGTTTTGCTGGCGGAGCACCTGGGTCACGGCCGCATTCTGACCACGGACGAGCGTGAGTTTGGCAGCTACCGCTGGACAAGCCGTAAGCCGTTTCACAAGCTGCTTCCTTAGTGGACGTCAATTCGCGAAAGTGGCTTCTCAAGCAGTAGATGTCCTATCCTTAACTTGACCGCAGGGCTTGTTACGCCGCAACTAAAATCGGTCCATGACCGAAACACTGCAACAACCCGGCCTCGAAAGCCTCTCCAAGTCCTTTGAGCCAGCCGCCATAGAGGCCCATTGGGGACCCGAATGGGAGCGCCGCAACTACGCCGTCGCGGGCTATCGCGGCACCGGCGAGCCAAAACGCGGCGTCGCGTCTTTCGCCATCCAGCTGCCGCCGCCGAATGTGACCGGCACCCTGCATATGGGGCATGCGTTCAACCAGACCATCATGGATTCGCTGACGCGGTATCACCGCATGAAGGGCCTCAACACGGTCTGGGTGCCAGGCACCGACCATGCCGGCATCGCCACCCAAATCGTGGTGGAACGTCAGTTGCAGGAACAAAAATTGAGCCGCCACGACCTCGGCCCCACGCCCGATGTCGCACGCAAAAAATTCGTCGCCAAGGTCTGGGAGTGGAAGGAAAAATCGGGCAACACCATCACCACGCAGATGCGGCGCATGGGTGACAGCGTGGACTGGAGCCGCGAATACTTCACGATGGACCCGAAGTTGTCGCCGGTCGTGACCGAGACCTTCGTGCGCCTGTACGAGCAGGGCCTGATATACCGCGGCAAACGCCTCGTCAACTGGGACCCAGTGCTGCAAAGCGCGGTGAGCGACCTGGAGGTGGAAAGCACCGAGGCCGAAGGCAAGATGCATTACATCCTGTACCCGTTTACCGACGGGCCGCAACTTATCGACGGCGTACTGCAACGCGGCATGACGATTGCCACCACGCGCCCCGAAACCATGTTGGCCGACGGCGCATTGGCCGTGCATCCGGACGACGAACGTTACCGCCACCTGGTAGGAAAGCTGGTCGATTTGCCCCTGTGCGACCGGCGCATTCCCATCATCGCCGACGACTTCGTGGACCGCGCATTTGGCTCGGGTTGCGTCAAGATCACCGGAGCACACGACTTCAACGACTACGCATGCGCGCAGCGGCATCAGTTGCCGATGATCGTGATCTTCACGCTGGACGCGAAGATCAACCAGAACGGCCCGGCTGCATACCGGGGAATGGACCGGTTCGTCGCACGCAAAGCCGTGCTGAACGACCTGGTAACGCAGTGCCTGCTGATCGACAGCAAGCCGCACAAGATGATGCTGCCGATTTGCGCGCGTACCGGCCAGGTGGTGGAGCCGATGCTGACCGACCAGTGGTTCGTGGCGATGACCAAAGTCAGCCCCGCCGACCTGACCGGCAAGTCGATCGCCCAGAAGGCCATCGACGCGGTGGACAGCGGCGCCGTGCGTTTTGTGCCCGAGAACTGGGTCAACACCTACAACCAGTGGATGCACAACATCCAGGACTGGTGCATCAGCCGTCAGTTATGGTGGGGACACCAAATTCCGGCGTGGTATGACGAAGACGGCAATGTATATGTCGGACGCAATGAGGAAGAAGCGCGTCAAAAATATCGTAAAGCCATGTTTGCGCGCGGAACCGACAAGGCGACGGGCGCTGCAGTATCCGACCGCCTTTTCTCGTCCAAGCTCACGCGCGACCCCGACGTGCTCGACACCTGGTATTCATCCGCACTTGTCCCCTTCTCCACCATGGGCTGGCCGCAGTCCGTTGAAAGCCCGCAGCCTGGCGCCAGCCCGGACTACGACCTGTACCTGCCCTCCAGCGTGCTGGTGACGGGTTACGACATCATCTTCTTCTGGGTCGCGCGGATGATCATGATGACGACCCATTTCACGGGCCGGGTGCCGTTCCGCGACGTGTATATCCACGGCCTGGTGCGCGATGCGCAAGGCCACAAGATGAGCAAGTCCGAAGGCAATGTGCTCGATCCGGTGGACCTGATAGACGGCATCACGCTTGAGCCGCTGCTGGCCAAACGCGTCGAAGGCCTGCGCAAGCCCGAGACCGCGCCCGCCGTGCGCAAGAACACGCAGAAGGAATTTCCCGACGGCATTCCGGCCTTCGGCGCCGATGCCTTGCGTTTCACATTCGCGGCGCTGGCTTCGCTGGGACGCAATATCAATTTCGACACCAAACGTTGCGAGGGGTATCGCAACTTTTGCAACAAGCTTTGGAACGCCACGCGTTTCGTACTGATGAACTGCGAGGGTCAGGACTGCGGGCTGGACGAACACACCAAAGCCGAATGCGCGCCGGGCCAGCCGTTCCACGGCTACCTGCAATTCAGCCAGGCCGATCGATGGATCACGTCCGCGCTGCAACAAGCCGAGGCCGAGGTCACCAAGGGCTTCGAGGAATACCGTCTCGACAACGTAGCCAATACGATTTACCAGTTCGTATGGGATGCGTTCTGCGACTGGTATCTTGAGATTGCCAAGGTGCAGATCGCCACGGGCAAAAATTCGGAAGACCCACAAGCGGGTCTGGCGCAACAGCGCGCCACCCGACGCACGCTGATCCGCACGCTTGAAACCATCCTGCGGCTGGCGCACCCGGTAATCCCGTTCATCACCGAGGAGTTGTGGCAAAAGGTAGCGCCGGTTGCGGGACGCGCCGGTCCGTCGGTCAGCATCGCCGCTTACCCGGTAAGCCAACCCGAACGTATCGACCACAAGGCCATGGCCTACGTTGCCAAGCTCAAACTGCTGGTTGATGCCTGTCGCAATCTACGCGGCGAGATGGGCGTGTCGCCGGCGACCCGGCTGCCGCTGTTCGTCGTCGCGAATCACGCCGCCGAGGCCACTTTCCTGCGCCAGTCAGCGCCGGTGCTGCAAGCGCTGGCCAAGCTCAACGAAGTACGTGTGTTCGACGATGAGGGCGCCTGGGCCGCCGCCGCGCAGGCGGCACCGGTGGCCGTGGTCGGCGAAGCGCGTATCTGCCTGCACATGGAGATCGACGTCGCCGCCGAAAAGTTGCGCCTGGGCAAGGAAGCCACGCGTATCGAAGGTGAGATCGTCAAGGCCAACGGCAAGTTGTCGAACCAGGCTTTCGTCGCCAAGGCCCCTGCGGCCGTCATCGATCAGGAGCGCAAACGGGTCGCCGACTTCATTGCGACCTTGGGCAAGGTGAAGGATCAATTGGCGCGGCTGGTCTAAGACTTTACAAACGGCGCGTCGCACGCGGTACAGGCTTTGCAAGTCGGTGTGCGTTGCACGAACCCGGCAGCCATTCGCGCTGACGCTTCTGCGGGCAAAGCCATACACGGGCCGCCGCCGTCGCTTCACCGGCACGGCCTCCGCTGCGCTACGGCTCCCCTGCGGTGCTCAGGTTTGCAAGGCGGCTGCGGAACTCGCCCTTTTTGCGCTGCGCGCAAACGGTGCTCAAACAACCACCCGGCTCTGCGCTGCGCTCCGGCCACATGCCCAGCAACCGCTTGGGCGCGGATTACATTAACCGATCTCCACTGCCCACCGCCGGTACTCCCATATGGCAATTCCAGACTACCAGACCTGCATGCTTCCTTTCCTTGATAACCTCAAGGATGGAAAAGAACACACACTTCGCGATGCCGAAGAGAGTCTTGCTGACCATTTCAAACTCACCCCCGCTGAACGAGCCGAGCTTCTTCCGTCTGGTCAGCAAGGCATATTCAAAAACCGGATCGGTTGGGCGCGCACTTATTTGAAGAAGGCGGGCCTCATTGAAGCTCCAAAGCGCGGCATATTCAAAATCACGGATCGTGGTCGGACTACCATTTTTTCGAATCCCATTCGAATCGATATCAAGTTTCTTGAGCAGTTCCCTGAATTCATCGAGTTCCGAGAGATTTCGAAGGCTGACAACGGAACGGCTGCTCCTATAGAGACAACGCTGTCAAAAACGACACCAGAAGAAGCCATCGAGCTTGCGTATCAAGGTCTGCGCGAGCAGCTCGCGCAAGAGCTCTTATCGCGCATCCTCGCATGTTCGCCAACTTTCTTCGAACAACTTGTTGTTGAGCTTTTGGTCAAGATGGGCTACGGCGGCTCCAGACGCGATGCCGGTGACCGCATCGGTCAAACTGGCGATGGCGGCATCGATGGCATCATCAAGGAAGACCGCCTTGGTCTCGACACGATATTCATACAAGCCAAACGTTGGCAGGGGTCGGTAGGCAGGCCCGAGATTCAGAAGTTCGTAGGTGCCCTTCAAGGGCAACGAGCCAAGAAAGGTGTCTTCATCACCACATCAACTTACACCGCAGACGCGACTGATTACGCGTCGCGCATTGATACAAAAGTAGTGTTAATGGACGGAAAACAGCTCGCCGGGTTGATGATCGATTTTGATGTGGGTGTGGCAGCCGCCGCATCCTATGTAGTCAAACGAATCGACTCTGACTACTTTGAGGAGATTTGAGCTACAAAGCTCGCGGGCGACAGGTGAACCCGTGGAAACGCTTACCTGCGTCGCCGCACAGGCAGGTGTCGCGCCGCGCCCTTTGAGCGCGGAGAAGCGGAGGGGTCGTGAGTTTGCCGAAGTGCAGCGCAGGGCCGCCGAGGTTGTTTGAGCACCGTTTGCGCGCAGCGCAAAAAAGGCGAGTTACGCAGACGCCTCACGAGCCCAAGCACCGCAGGGGAGCCGTCGCGCAGCGAAGGCCGCTGAAGTGAAGCGGCGCGGCGCCTACCTATGCGGCGATGCATCACGAGGACTGGCGATCAAAAATGGCCTGGCCAGCCAGTATCAAATTGAAGCTACAACTGCGCGCAGTATTAGCGCAGTATCGGGTGTTACCGCCGCCGCATCACGTGAATGTAGTCAGCCTCCATCGTCTGCTGGCTCAGCAACTCGTTGCCGGTTTGTTTGGCGAAGGCCTGAAAGTCGCGCACCGAGCCGACGTCGGTCGAAACCACGCGCAGGGTCTGGCCGCTCTGCATGCCGTTCAAGGCCTTCTTGGCTTTCAGAATCGGCAATGGGCAATTCAAACCGCGGGCGTCCAGTTCAATATCAACGTTCATGGTGTTTCCTGTCGTTGCCGCGATTTTATGCAGTTATCGATTGGCAGCCACTTCAAGCCAGCGCGGCTTTTACACGCTCGCGCGTAAACGGCACGATGCGCAGGCGCACGCCGGTCGCATCGAACACCGCATTGCCCAATGCCGCGGGCACCGGACTCGAAGAGGCTTCGCCCGCGCCCAGCGGAGGCTGATCGCGACGGTCTATCAGTTCGATGTCCAGCAGCGGCACTTCGGTAAAACGCAGCAGCGGATAACTGGCCCAGTTCACGCTGGTCACGCGGCTGCGGTCGAACTGGGTTTCTTCATGCAGCGTGCGCGACAGTGTCTGCAGGATGTTGCCTTCCACCTGGGCGCGCACCGCGTTTGGATTGACCATCATGCCGCAGTCGTGCACGCAGCTAATGCGTTTGACGCTGATCTGCCCGCTCTCGCGGTCCACCTCCACCTCCATACCTACGGCGACCAGGGTTTCGTTCTGTTTGTAGTGGATATAGGCCATGCCGCGCCCGGTCGCAAACCGCGCGTTCTTGGCTGTATTGGGCGAAGGACGTGCCGACCAGCCCATCAACTTGCCAAACCGCTCCAGCACTTCGCGCCCACGCGGATTGGTCATATCGCGCAGGCGGAACTGCAAGGGGTCGATCTTCGCTTTGGAAGCCAGTTCGTCGACAAAACTCTCCACCGCAAAACAGTTGGCCACCTTGCCCGGCGCACGGATGTTGGACGGCCGCAGCGGCGCTGCGCCTAACCAGTGCACGGCCACCTTGATATTGGCAATCGGATACGACGGATCGCCGTTTTGCGTTATCAAGCCGGTGGACTGGCCGACCGGCTGTTTGAGGCCTGCCGCAAGCGGTGACAGCAGCGGCACCCATTCCAGATTGGCGGTCGCACGCGGCAGCCACATCTCGGTCTGCCACGCGCCGATTCGCCCGTCCGCCGTCAACGCGCCCCGCAGCTCCAGCAGTTGTGGCGGGCCTTTCGGGTCCCAGCCCAACTCCTCCTCGCGGCTCCATTGCACACGCACCGGCTGGCCCACGGCGCGCGACAGCATCGCGGCCTCTACGGTCGCATCGTCGTGGCCGTTCATGCCGTAGCAACCGGCGCCGTCCAGGTAGATCGCGCGTACCTTGGTACGCGGGAGGTCCAGCGCCGCGGCACACGACGACACCATGCGGTGGCTGGCTTGCGACGCGGTCCACACCGTGGCACTGTCAGCGCGCACATCGGCAACCGCGCACGAGGGCCCGATGGATGCGTGCGACTGGATCGGCCACACATAGGTGGAACTGAGTTTGTCGGGTGACGTTGCAAGCGCGGCAATCCGGCTCGCATCGCCTTTGTCGACCAGTGTTTCCTCCGCCGAGAACGGGCCGCTTTTGGCCCATTCCACCAAGGCCTGGTGGCTGACCAGCGTGGCGCTGTCGCTCCACTGCACTTTAAGCTCGCGCGCGGCACGCAAAGCCGCCCATTCGTCGGCGCTGACCACGCCGACGAAATCATTGCGCCGTACCACGCGCACGCCGGGCAAATGGCTGACCGAAGCCTCGTCCACCGAGATCACCCTGGCGCCAATGGCTGGCGGGCGCACGATGCGGCCATGCAGCATGCCCGGCAGCGTGAAGTCGTGTACATAGACATGCCGGCCCATGACCTTTTGCGGGATATCGGGGCGTGGCAAGGACTGCCCCACCAGCGTGTATTGCGCGGGGGTTTTTAGCGCCGCCTTCGGGTTCATCTTTAGGTTGAAGCCGCGTTCTCCCACCAGTTCGCCCACCCCGACCTTTGCGCCGTCCGCGGCCACCACACTGCCATCGACCAGCGTCAGTTCGGCCACCGGTTTTTGCAGGCGCGCGGCACCCATGGCGAGCAGGCCTTCGCGCGCGGTTGCCGCCGCCTGACGCAACTCCATGCCGCCGCGCATGATGCCGGTGCTGCCGGCCGTGGGGCCCTGGTTGGGTGTCAACGCGCTGTCACCTTCGATCAGGTCGATACGTGTTATCGGTAATGAAAGTTCTTCGCCCACAAGCTGGCGCATTGCAATGCGGTGGCCGGTGCCAAGGTCCACCTTGCCGGAATACACCACTGCCGAACCGTCCTTGCGAATGGCCAAAAAGGCGTCCACTTCGGTCAAGTCCAGCGTGTGGGACGCGAACGTGGTTACAGGCTGGGCCCCCGCCACTCCCGTGACCGAAAAGCCGACAACGATGGCGCTTGCCTTGAGTACATCGCGGCGCGTTAACCCCGAGGAAAATCGTTCTGCCTGGAACATATTCATGCCCTCCTCTGGCCAGAGGCGCGCTCCACCGCTTTCAACACGCGGTCGTGCGAACCGCAGCGGCACAGGTTGCCGGCCAGCGCGCCCTTGGCTTGCTCACGGGTTGGCTTGGGTGTCTGGCTCAGCAGCCCGACGACAGACATCACCATGCCGTTGGTGCAGTAACCGCATTGCGCCGCCTGCTCGACAATGAAAGCCGCCTGCACCGGGTGAGGTTGGTCGGGCGAGCCCAGACCTTCCGCGGTGGTTACGTGTCGACCCACTGCGTCGGATATTTTTAGCAGGCAAGACCGGACCGGAATGTTGTCGAGCAGCACCGTGCAGGCACCACACTGCCCCAGCCCGCAGCCAAACTTGGCGCCATGCAGCCCCAGGTTATTGCGCAGCGCGTACAGCAACGGCATGTCCGGGTCCCAGGCTTCGACCGCTGTATCGGCGCCATTGACGCTAAGTTGGTATCGGGCCATAGGACGAACTCCTGTTGGTGAAAACTGACGAAATATCAGCGTTTGTTCCACTCGACGAATTTAGGCTGGTAACCGCGCGACGTAAGCCAGTCGGCCAGCGCGTAACCGGTTCCGGCGGGCCAGCACAACACGTCCTCATGGCGGTACAGCTTGTAATCCGCCAGCTCGGGCGACAACCGCACCTCGCCGCTGCACACCGCGTGGTAAGCAATGATGATCTGGTTCATGCGCTGGAAGTCGTAAGCGCCAATCAGGTTCAGCTCGCTGCTTTCAAGATTGGTTTCTTCGCGGATCTCGCGCGCGATGCCATCCTTGGGCGACTCCGCGGCCTCCATAAAACCGGTTATCAGTGCGTAGGACTTGCCGGGCCACGCAGCGTTGCGTGCCAGCAATATCCGGCCCTGGTATTCAATCACGGCCGCGAGTACCGGGGTCGGATTGTTCCAGTGCGTGTAGCCGCAGGCACCACAGCGCAGCCGCTCCCTGGAGCCGCCATCTTCCAGTTGCGCGATGAACTCCAGCGGCGTAGCGCAGTTGGGACAAAACCTGAATTCATGGGCCATGGTGCAGCGATCCGCATCAGGCCGGGAAAACACCGGTGGACAAGTAACGGTCGCCCCGGTCGCACACGATAAAAACAATGGTAGCGTTCTTTTCGCGTCGACTGATCTGCTGCGCCACCCAGCATGCGCCGGCGGCGGATATGCCGGCAAAGATGCCTTCCTCTCGCGCCATGCGCCGGCACATTTCCTCGGCATCCACCTGGCTGACATAGGCGAGTTCATCCACGCAAGCCGGGTCGTAAATTTTGGGCAAATATTCCTGTGGCCATTTGCGAATACCCGGTATGCGCGAACCTTCCGATGGCTGCGCACCGATGATTTTCACCGCCGGATTCTTTTCTTTAAGAAACCGCGAGACGCCGGTAATCGTGCCGGTGGTTCCCATGGCGCTCACAAAATGCGTCACCGTGCCTTCGGTGTCGTCCCAGATCTCGGGGCCGGTGGTCTCATAGTGAATACGCGGATTGTCGGCATTGGCAAACTGGTCCAGCACCGTCCCCTTGCCGGCAAGCTGCATCTGTTCGGCCAGGTCGCGCGCGTATTCCATGCCGCCGCTTTTGGGCGTCAGGATCAACTCGGCGCCGAAGGCCTTCATGGTCTGCACGCGTTCTATCGACAGATCCTCGGGCATGATCAAAACCATGCGGTAACCCTTGATCGCCGCGGCCATCGCCAGCGCAATGCCGGTGTTGCCCGAAGTGGCCTCTATCAGTGTGTCACCGGGCTTGATCTCACCGCGCTCCTGCGCGCGCTGGATCATGGACAACGCGGGCCGGTCCTTGACCGAGCCGGCGGGATTATTACCCTCCAATTTGCCCAGAATCACGTTGCCGCGCGACTGGTTTTCAGCAGCGGAAATACGTTGCAGCGCGACCAACGGTGTGTTGCCGATCGCGTCTTCAATGGTGGGGTAGTTCATAACCTGCACTGTGCCATAATTTCGCTCTTCTCTCTCCGCTGCCGGAGTGGTGAAATTGGTAGACGCACGGGACTCAAAATCCCGCGGGGTAACACCCGTGCCGGTTCGATTCCGGCCTCCGGCACCACCTGATGGCCCTTTGGCCAATCCAGGTTTACGGATAAAAACCTACTCCGCCAGACCCACCCGCGCCAATAGCGCCTACCACCAACGGGACGCCGACTTTGCGGGTAAGGATGCAGCGAAAGTTGTGCTGGTCCATGCGGATTCGGCGCTTCACGGCGTTTCAAATTCTGGCTGAAAACCGGGCTAGAAGCAGCTTGGACAATACTGCAGCCCTTAAGCGCTACGCTGCCGCTTTGCGCTGAAAGAAGTGACTTTGTCCTACTTGCGCGCTCGCGCGTTTGAGCGCATTCTTTATTGAATTCAAGTGCAATACTCAACGCAACATCAGGAGTCCATCATGCATAGTTCGGGCCGTTTTTCTCGTTGGTACGCGTGGTCAATTGCTGTGTTGCTGGCAGGCAGTTGCGCTATCGCCGCGCATGCGGCGGCGCAGGCGCCTGAAGCCGCCCAGACCGTCATGGCGGCATTCGCCAAGGCCAACGCCGCGGTCGTAGGCGTCAAGGTAGTTGTTGCCGCCGACGCCAATTCAGCCGAAACATTAGGCAAGGGGCGCACCGGTTCGGGCGTGGTTATCGGGCAGGACGGGCTGATCCTGACCATCGGGTATTTGATTCTCGAAGCCCAATCGATTCAGGTCATTACGCAGGAAGGCCGGACCCTCCCCGCGCAGGCGGTGGCTTATGACCTGGCTACCGGCTTTGGCCTGATACGAACCGTGTTGCCGCTGCGTGGCATCGAACCGGTGGCTTTGGGCAGCCTGAAAGATCTGCGGACCGGTGAGGCGTTGATGGCAGCCACCGGTGCCCAGGGCGAAGGTGAAGACGGCGATGTGAGCATGACCCAGTTGGTCAGCAAGCGGGCCTTCTCGGGTTATTGGGAATACCACATCGATGCAGCGATGTTCACAAGCCCGCCAATCAATAACCACTCGGGCGCGCCGCTATTCAATCAGAAAGGCGAGCTGGTCGGCATCGGCAGCCTGTTCGTCAGCGACGCGCTGGGCGGTGACCGGCCCTTGCCGGGCAATATGTTTGTACCGGTCGATCTTCTCAAACCCATCCTGAGCGAGATGCAGCAGACCGGTAGCACCAAAATCAGTCGCCGTCCGTGGCTGGGGCTCTCTTCGACAGAGCAAAGCGGGCGGGTACAAATCGTCAGGGTCAGCAAGGAAAGTCCGGCCCAGATCGCGGGACTGGAGCCCGGAGACCTGGTACTGGCGGTCGATGGCGCCAAAGTGGCAACGCTGGAAGAGTTCTACAAGAAGCTTTGGGACCACGCGCGGCCGGAGGCCGAAATCTCGCTTACCGTGTTGCAGGGAGCCGACCTGAAAACTATCGTGCTCAAACCAGTGGACCGCATGAGCACGATGCGTAAGCCGTCCGGAATCTAGTACTCTTACATCGCGGCCAGACCGCTTGCCACGGTTGGATACCCCAGCACCAGTTTGAGTTCGCGTTTCATGCGCGTGTTGTCCATGCGGCGCGACTCCGACATAAAACTCAGCAGCATCAGGGGCAACTCGTTGTGTACCGTGCTCCGCGCCACCCGCGGCGGACGCGGCAGGCCATACAGGTCCGCGGCAAGGTCGAAATAATCTCCCATCTTCATTTGCGTGTCGTCGTTGACGTTGTAGATTCGCTGTGGCCGACCGCGCCACATGGCGGCGATGCAGGCACGGGCCAGGTCGTCGGCGTGGATATGGTTGGTGTAGACGTCATCCTGGGCCTGCAGCACGGGTGTGCCTTTTTGCAGGCGGGCGCGCGGTGTGCCGCCGGTGCGATCGCTCGCATAAATGCCAGGAATACGCAAGACGCTGATGCGCACGCCGGCGGAACGGCCCAAAAAACGAACCGCCCGTTCGGCGTCCATGCGCCTGCGCGCTCGGGGTGTATCGGCCTTGGGGGTACGGGCTTCGTTCACGATGGCGCCCGCATAGTCGCCGTAGACTCCGCTGGTCGAGCCGTACACCATCGCTGTAGGAACGCAGCGACGCCGCAATGTGGCGGCCAGCGCACGGGTGCGCGAGTCGACCCAGCCGTCACCCGGCGGCGGCGCCAGATGCACGACATGGGTCGCGATGCCCGCGAGGCGGCGCAGCGATTCGGGCTGG
>JANYBQ010000130.1 GCA_025360705.1 Betaproteobacteria bacterium
CTGATGTTCGCGGTGCTGGTAGTCATCGCTACGCTCGGCCTGCTGCTGTACCAGCTCACACTCGCAGTCGAGAAACGACTGCTCCGGCCTTACACCGCAATCTCATAAGGAAACCACCATGAATCCACTCATCACACGCCGCGCGGCACTGCTCGCAAGCGCCACGTTTTTTTCTTTGGCAGCCGTACCGGTAGCGAGCGCTGCCGACGCGCTGGAGAAAATCACGGTTGCGGGCTGGAGCAAGCCGATCACCGAGATCACGCATCTGCTGGTGGAACCCGATAAGGGCATTTTCAAGGCCAACGGCATCGAGCTGGCCTACGTGTCGGGTGCCGGTGGCGGTGACGCGATCCGCAACATCCTTACCGGCCAGGCGGACGTGGCTTTCACCGACCCGGGTGCGTTCTTTACGGCCCTCGACAAGGGCGAAAAGCTACGCGCGATCTACGACATCTATCCACAGAATGTGTTCAACGTGGTCTCGCTCAAGTCAGCCAACATCACCCGGCCAGCTGATCTGAAGGGCAAAAAAATCGGTGTCTACAGCCTGTCCAGCGGCACCCGCCAGAACCTGCTGGTACTGCTGCACCAGGCCGGCCTGGTGGAATCCGACGTCACTATCGTCGTCACCGGGCTGTTGAACTTCGCGCCATTGCTGCAAGGCCAGGTGGACGCCACCGCAGCCACCGATACCGGTTTGATGGTAGGTAAGCGCAAAGGCCTGGGCGATGTCAACGTGATGGAGGTCCGCAACTATCTGAATGTGTCGAGCGACCTGTTCGTGGCCCGGGAACAGGTCTATCAGCAAAAGAAACTTTTACTGACGCGGTTTCTGAAAGCCTATCGCGAGAGCGCGGCGTGGATGATCGCCAACCCCGAAGATGCGGCCGACCTGGCAGTGAAGCGCGCCATCGACGGCACCGACCGCGCCATCAATCTGGAGGTGATCCGCTTGCGCAACGCCGCCACCGTGTCGGCAACCACCGCGAAGAACGGACTGGGCGCCTTCGACCTGGAGTCACTGCAAAAGGCCGCCGACGCCTACCGCAAGCTGGGCCTGATCGAGCACGACATCAAAGTCTCCGATGTCGTTAGCGCCGAACTACTACCGCCGCGATGAAAGCCGCCAGTATGCAGTTCGACGGCAAAGTAGTGCTCGTGACGGGCGCCAGTCGCGGTATTGGCGCCGCAATAGCGCGGGCCTTCGCCAGCGAGGGTGCCACGGTGGTGGTGAACCACCTGCGCAACGATGCCGCCGCCGCCGAGGTTGTGGCGCATTGCAAGGCGGCCGGCGGCAGCGCCTGGGCCGTGAAGGCCGACGTGAACTCCAGCTCGGCCGTGCAGGCCATGGTGGAACAGACGCTCGATGAAGCCGGCCGCATCGACGTGGTCGTCAACAATGCCTTCGGCGCGTATTCATTCGATCCGCAACGCCGCGCCTTGTTCAGCGATCTGGCCTGGACCGATTACCAGGCGCAGTTCGATGGCGCCGTCGGCGGCGCCTTCAACGTCTGCAAGGCGGTCCTGCCGCACTTCAGGCAACGCGCCCAGGGCGTTATCGTCAACATCGTCAGCGACCTGGTGGAGCGACCGGTAATTCCGTACCACGACTACACCACCGCCAAGTCGGCGCTGGTCGGCTTCAGCCGCAACCTGGCGGTCGAGTTGGGGCCGCTCGGCATCCGTGTCAATTGCGTCGCCCCCGGTCTGGTGGTCCCCACGCAAGCCAGCAGTGCGACGCGGGAAGAGTTCCGCGAGTCGCTGATCGCTGCAACGCCGTTGCGACGGCTGGCGCGGCCCGAAGACGTTGCCGGGCCGGTGCTGTTCCTTGCCTCCGATTGGAGCCGCTTCATGACGGGCCAGCTGCTGCTCGTCGACGGCGGCCTGGTGATGAAATGACGAGATCCATTGGCATCGCTGGTGCGGGCCTGCTGGGTCGGCTGCTCGCGTGGCAGCTGAGTCGCGCCGGATACCCGGTCAGCGTATTCGATCCGGCGCGCGACGCAGAGCCTTCCTTCGACGGCCGGCAGGCGGCGGCCTTCAGCGCGGCGGGCATGCTCAGCCCGCTGGCCGAACTCGACAACAGCTCGGCGCAGGTGGCGACGCTCGGCTGGCGTTCGATCGCGCTATGGCGCGCCATCGTGGACCGACTGCAGTCGCCACCCCACTTCCAGACCAACGGCAGCCTGCTGCTTGCGCACCGCAGCGATATGGGCGCGGCCCAGCGGGTGTTGGCGCGTTTGACCAGCGCTCCGCCCGGGACGCCCCAGCCGCAGTCCATCACGTCGGCAGAACTCGCGCAACTGGAACCGGCGCTGCAGGGAGCGACCCATGCGTGGCTGCTGCCGCAGGAAGGCCAGATCGACCCGGTTGCGGCGATGCAGGCCTTGCACGCCGAGGCTACGGGCGTGCGCTGGCACTGGAACCAGCCGGTAGTCAGCGTGAACGCCGGTGTGCTGGTACTCGGAGATGGCACGCAGCGGCGCTTCGACACGGTGTTCGATGTGCGCGGCACCGGCAGCCGGCCCGAATTGCCAGTGCGCGGCGTGCGGGGTGAAACCGCTTGGCTGCATGCGCCGGGACATGGATTGACCCGTCCCGTGCGCTTGCTGCACCCGCGACACCGCGTGTACCTGGTGCCGAGGCCGGGCGACATGGTGGTGGTTGGCGCAAGCGAGATCGAGAGCGAAGACCGATCCGCGGTGTCGGTGCGCAGCGCCGTCGAGTTGATGTCGGCCGCCCACAGCGTGATGCCGGCTCTCGCCGAGGCGCGTATCCAGCGGCTCGACGTCAACCTGCGCCCGGCACTACCGGACAACGAGCCACGCATTCAACGCGCGCCCGGCCTGGTACGGATCAACGGCTTGTTCCGCCACGGCTGGCTGATCGCACCGGCGCTGGTCGAAGATGCATTGCGAGACTGCGCTCTCGCGCCACACCTTTCCGAGAAAATGCTCCATGCACGCGCTTGAGGTAATTGCCCTGTCGCTCGATGGCCGGCCGCATTCGGTGCCCGTCAAAACCACGCTTGCGGCCCTTGTGACTTCGCTCGATCACCTGCCGGACAAGGTGTCGACGGCGGTGAACGGCATTTTTGTGCCGCGCGCGCAGCGCGATGTCTATGTCCTGGCGGACGGCGACGCCGTACTGCTGTTCCAGCCCATCGTGGGCGGTTGAATCCAGGAAAACCATGATGAATGCTTCACCCCGTCCGGCTTCGGGCGACACCTGGCAGGTCGGCGATGTCATCCTGCACAGCCGTTTTCTTCTCGGCACGGCCGGCTATCCGTCGCCGCAGGTGCTGCGCGAGTCAATCGTGGCCGCGGGCACCCAGGTGGTCACGGTGGGACTGAAACGGACGCTGGCGGCCACCGGCGACAACGGCTTCATCGCCGTTATCCAGCAAGCACTTGTTGCAACCGGCGCGCGCCTGCTACCCAACACTGCCGGCTGCCGCAGCGCCCGCGAGGCGGTGCAGCTCTCCCACATGGCGCGTGAGCTGTACGAAACACCCTGGATCAAGCTCGAAGTGGTAGGCGACGAGCACACCCTGCAGCCGGACATGTTCGAACTGCAGTCCGCTGCCGCGCAACTGGTGCGCGACGGCTTCACCGTATTTCCCTATTGCACCGATGACCTCGTCGGATGCCGTCGCCTGCTGGATGCCGGCTGCCCCTTGCTAATGCCCTGGGGCGCCCCGATCGGATCCGGCCAGGGCCTGCTGAACGTATTTGCGCTGCGCACCTTGCGCGAACGCCTGCCGGACACGACGCTGATCATCGACGCGGGCATCGGCGCGCCGTCGCATGCCGCTCAGGCCCTCGAACTTGGCTTCGACGCGGTGTTGCTGAACTCCGCCGTCGCGCAGGCGCGTGAGCCTGCCGCCATGGCACGCGCGTTTCGGCTGGCCATTGAATCCGGCCGCATTGCGCGCAAAGCCGGTGTGATGGCGACCCAGGACTTTGCCATCGCCAGCACGCCCGTAGGCGGCGAACCAGTCTTGCTGGGCGGCGCGTCGTGACGCCGGCTGTCGTCGCCTGCTCGCTCGTCGAGGCGCACCAGCGACTGGGCGAAAAGGCCTCGGGGGGTCCGGCCTCGGCGCCTGCGCTGGCCCGTCGTTTGCGCGATGCCGGCGCGCCCGCGGTATGCATCGTCATCGACGTTGCCAGCGTGAACGGCCGCTTGTTGGTGTGGACCGACACAGAGCATGCGCAAGGCTGGCTTGCGTCGTCAACGATCGCGCCGGTTCCGCGCAGCAATGTCAGCGACCTTTTCGCCCGCCATCTGGCCGCCGCCATGGAGAAAGGTTTCGTGGTTGCCGATGCAGCCGTGCTTGCGACCATGGCGACCACGCGCGACACACGTGAGGCCGATCGCGTCGGCAATGCGTCTGCTGCTGCCAGCACCGACTTTGTGTATGACCCGGCGTTGCTTCCGCAACTATCCTGGGGCGAGGAAGCGGTTTTTGAGGAAGCGCCTTGCGCGCCTGCGCGGCGGCTCGACCTGTACGCCATTGTGGACAACGCCGAGCGCGTGCAACAGGTCCTGGCCGCAGGCGTCAAGACCGTCCAATTGCGCGTCAAGCAGCCCCAGGAGCCAAACGTTGGCTGGGACAACAGCCTGCGCCTGGAGGTGCAACGCAGCTTGGCAGCCAGCGATGCTGCGGCTGCCGAACTTTTCATCAACGACCACTGGCAACTCGCAACGCAAGCCGGTGCCCGCGGTGTGCACCTCGGCCAGGAAGACCTGCTCGCGCTCGGTACCTCCGGACGGGCGGCCTTACAGGCCAGCGGCATGGCGGTTGGCATCAGCTCGCACAGCCTGTGGGAGCTGTGTCGTGCCCGCACGTTGAGGCCGCGTTATATCGCGTGCGGGCCGGTCTGGCCGACACTCACCAAAGCCATGCCCTGGCGTGCCCAAGGTCTCGACAACCTGTCATGGTGGTGCCGCATGGCGGGCTGTCCGGTGGTGGCCATCGGTGGTGTACTCGGCGTCGAACAGGTTTTCGATGCCGCCCGCAGCGGGGCTGACGGCATTTGCATCGTCCGTGGTCTGGGAGACCGGCCCGGGCCGGTCGTTCCGGCACTGTTTGCCGCGATGCGTAACGGCCGTACCAGCGCGGAGAGCTCCGGCATCGAAAAGGCGTGGCCCCACCCGAGTCTGTCACCTGCGCCCCGTTAAAGGCGGTCCCTTCATCAGAGCAGAACGAGCGGGTTGCGCTTGTACAAGGAATAGGCTGACGCAACTCGCCGTCGGCGCATGCAGAGCGTGCCCAACGCAGAAGTGCTTCACCAACGAGCAGGACGAGGCCAGCTCCGGAATGCTGGAATTCGTCTTGATGCTCGGATCGGTGGGTGCTGAGATAACTGAGGTTACCGACGGTTACTAGATTATTTGAAATCGGAGTCGAGAAAAAATTATTGGCCAGTTAGTCGCGAAGAGTGCCAGAGGAAAGTCAGGGGTCAAAGCATCACTATCCAGCACAGCAGCGGTGATGTCCCGGAGAATAAGCAGGCAAAAATCGCATGATTGATCCAAAAGCAGAAATTGTTGGGATCGCACCGAGACTCGGGAAATTGACCGTCGTTATGCAATCCGTGTCCACTTCGTGGCTTGTGCCGGTCATGTCAAAGATGATGCTCGTTAATTCCACGCCGCCCCCCAGGCCGAATATCGTTCCGGGCTTGACGCGTAACGTCATGATCGCCGGCTTTATCGTCCTGCTGCACGGGATCGGGCTGTGGGCGCTGCAAACCGGCTTGCTACACCGCGCGGTGACGGTTTTTGTACCGGTGCAAGTCTTGAGCGAAATTGTCGAACCCCCCAAGCCGGTGGAACCTCCGCCGCCTGCGCTGCCGCCTCCCCCCGTGGTTACGAAACAGGTTGTGGTCAAGAAGGTGGCTCCTACTCCTCCGTCGCCACCGCAGCTACAAGCCATCGCCAACCCGGACCCATCGCCCAGCGCGCCGGCAGGCGTCACCACGCCGCCTACACCGCTGCCTCCCATAGCCGCGCCGTTGGCGGAGACTGCGACAGCTGTGGCAGCGCCACCCGCACCTCCCGCTCCTGCCCGGGTGGAGCTGCCATCCAGCGACGCCGAATATCTGCAGAACCCCAAACCGGCTTATCCCCCAATGAGCAGACGCCTGGGCGAGCAGGGCACGGTTCTGATCCAGGTCCTGATCGGTATCGACGGCAACGCGCAAAAAGCGGAAATCAAGAAAACCAGCGGTTTTGCCCGACTGGATCAAGCTGCGTTGACAACGGTTCTTAAATGGCGCTATGTGCCCGGCAAACGCGCCGGCGTGCCGCAAGCCATGTCCTTCACGGTTCCGATCGCGTTTGCGCTCGAATAATTTTGACATTTGCACTGGGATATTCATGGAATCGCAACTCGGCCTCGTCAATTTCTGGAACCAGGGGGACTGGGTTACCCGCGGCGTGGTTTTGTTATTGCTGGTGATGTCCTTGTCGTCCTGGATGGTGATCGTCGTCAAGGCGCTGGACCTCATGAAGTTCAACCAGTTCGCAAGAGGCGCCGAGCCGTTTTGGCACAGTACCGACTTTGCCGAAGGCCTGACCCGCCTCGGCCCGGACCGTAGCAATCCCTTTCGTATGCTGGCCGAGGAAGGCCGTGAAGCAACCGCCCATCACCGCAATACCAAGGCGCAGTTGCACGACACGCTGGATATCAGCGACTGGGTCACCCGGTCCTTGCGCAATTCGATCGACGAGACGACGGCCAAACTCCAGTCCGGCCTGGCGATATTGGCGTCCGTAGGCTCTACGGCACCGTTCGTGGGCCTGTTCGGCACGGTGTGGGGCATCTACCACGCACTGATGGGCATCGGCGCCTCCGGGCAGGCAACCATCGACAAAGTCGCCGGTCCGATCGGAGAAGCTTTGATCATGACGGCATTGGGGCTGGCGGTGGCTATTCCGGCCGTGCTGGGTTACAACGCACTGGTGCGCGGCAACAAGTCCATCACCTCCGGGCTGAACCGCTTCGGGCACGATTTGCATGCCTATTTCGTGACCGGTGCCCGCGTCAGTGCTGAGGGCACCGGCAACGTTGTTCCGATGAAAAAGGCCTGAGAGCGTGATAGGCAATCCTAAATCGTGCACCCAGTAGAGCAGGACACAGCATGGCCTTTGGAACCCAGGACGAGACCGACGAGGTGATGAACGAAATCAACATGACGCCACTGGTGGACGTGATGCTGGTGTTGTTGATTATTTTTATCATTACCGTGCCGGTGATGAAACAGGCTACCAATATCGAGCTGCCACGCGCCAACAACCAGCCGCTGGACGCAAAGCCCGAGACGGTTCGACTAGGCGTCGACGCCGCCGGCACCTATTATTGGAACGAAGCGCGTATTGACGATCGGCAGCTTGCACTTATGCTCAAGACGGCTGCCGCGAAGGTACCGCAGCCGGAATTGCACATCCGGGGCGATAAAGATGTGCGCTATGAGCGCGTTGCCCAGGCCATGGCTGCGGCACAGCAAGCCGGCCTGAAAAAGATCGGCTTTATTACCGAGCCCAAAGCCCAGTAACTGCAGTTTTTATGTACCACCGCGACCATCGGACCGCAGGCCCCAAAGCCGCGTGTCGATCGATCACAACGGCGGTGTACCGCTTGCAAGCCACCAAGTTTTAAAAGCTTATCCTGACCGAATAGGCGATACGCCGCATTCCGGCATTTTCAATGTGGAAATGCCTCGCTGCCACTTGAATTACCTTAAAATCCGCCCCATGTGCCTGCTACAGGCATTAACAGGAGTACACCTATGAATGATCGCGTACAGACAATCGACCCAACCCCCGGTTATGGTTACGGCGTGTCGGCCGAACAGCGCAACAAGGTGCTGCGAAATACCTATTGGCTATTGGCACTGAGCATGGTCCCAACGGTGCTGGGCGCCTGGGTCGGCGTAGCGACCGGCATCACGCGTTCGCTTGGTGGAGGCCTTGGGCTGGTAGTATTTTTGGGCGGCGCCTTCGGCTTTATGTACGCCATCGAGAAGACCAAGAATTCGGCGACCGGTGTACCGGTGCTGCTTGCATTCACCTTTTTCATGGGTTTGATGTTGTCGCGCATGATCGCGATGGTTCTTGGCTTCAAGAACGGCTCCGAGCTGATCATGACGGCCTTTGGCGGCACGGCTGGCGTGTTTTTTGCCATGGCCAGCCTGGCAACGGTGATCAAGCGCGACCTGAGCAGCATGGGTAAATGGTTGACTGTCGGTGCCCTGGTTCTGGTGGCGGGCGCGGTCATCAACGTCTTTGTCGCATCGACGGCGGGTATGCTGGTTATCTCGGTGCTGGCAATCGGCATATTCAGCGCCTTCATGCTGTATGACCTGAAACGTATTGTGGACGGCGGCGAAACGAACTACATCAGTGCAACGCTTTCCTTGTACTTGAGCATGTACAACATTTTCCAGAGTCTATTGATGTTGCTGGGTATCGGCGGCGGCAGCAACGACTGATAGTTGCTCAGCTCCCGGAAAAAGGCCCTGAACCGGGCCTTTTTCTTTGCTTGATCCAACTGCACCACTTCAACAAAAAGCGCAATCTGCCGATAATTACGGACACGCTTCTTCCGCTCGATGAAATTTCGCCTCTTATTTGCCGCGCTCATATTGCTTCTGGCTGGGTGCGAGATACCCGGTTTGGGACCGGATCCCAGGATCGCACAACGGGACGCCGATGGAAAAGCAATAGGAGCGGCCTGCCGCCATGCCTTGCGCGGAATCGAAGACTGCTACGGGCTTAATGAGAAAGCGGCAAAGACCTCCATCTTCGAGGGATGGAAGGAGATGGACCAATACATGCGCGAGAACAAGATCGAAGGCTTAGCGCCCAAAGAGACAAAAGAAGCGAAGGTCCGCGAACCTGAGGAAGTAATCATCGAAGAGAAAAAACCGAAGGCTCCGCTCAAAGGCAAGGCCGCAGCCGAGACAACTTCGAAGCCCGATGTGACCATAACGTCACCGCGACCGGTAGAAAAAACCGCCGCCAAATCAAACGCCGACTAACTCAAAGTCGCGACCCCAGATTATTTACGGACAAGTTCTAAGTCGAACACCGCAATACTTTCGACATGGGCGGTGTGCGGAAACATGTTGACGACGCCCGCTGCGGAGCACCTGTATCCCGCCTGGTACACCAGCAGTGCGGCATCCCGCGCCAGGGTAGCCGGGTTGCAGCTGACGTAAACGATGCGAGTGGGTGGAGTCCATTCGCCCGGCACGTGTAAGGGCACTGCATCGGCTTCGATGACTGCGGCTTCGGTCGAATTCCGCGCTTTATGCAGGTCAGCCAGCGACTTGGCGAGCGCAAACGCACCTTCGCGCGGCGGGTCCAGCAGCCACTTGTGCGCCGCGCCATCTTTTACGAGTAACTCGGCAGTCATCTCGAACAAATTTCTGGCTACGAAGCTGGTCCGCGCCAGAACCCCCTGGCCCGAACATCGGGCCTGATTCAATCGGACGTTTTCCCGGGCGCGCGCAACCAGCGGCTTACTTCCTTCGATGCCCAACACTTCGCCGGCCTGGGTTGCCAGCGGCAACGTGAAATTGCCCAGACCGCAGAACCAGTCAATCACCCGATCGTCTTTTTGTGCTGCCAGCAGGCGCAGCGCATGGCCCACCAGCACACGATTGATATGCGGATTGACCTGGGTAAAGTCAGTCGGCCTGAATGGCATGAGAATCCCGAACTCCGGCAACGAGTAAGCCAACTGCTCGGCTCCATCGTCCAACGGCTTTATCGAATCGGGTCCCTGCTGTTGCAGCCACCATTGCACCAGGTGACGCTTGCCATTTACAGCGCCAGAGTGCTCTTCCGAGAATGTACGCAACCGGTCGAGATCGCCAGCCCTAAGCGGATCGAGATGACGCAGGACCAATGCGATCACGTCACCGTTCTCGGTATCGCCCATCGCAAGTTCTATCTGCGGACAGGTTTCGCGCGCCTGCATGCCCGACACCAGTTCACGCAAGGGCATCAGCAAGGCGCTGACCGCAGGCGGCAGTACGTGGCACTGCTTCATGTCGGCCACGAAACCGCTCTTGCGCTCATGAAAGCCGACCAGCACGGTGCCTTTCTTGCGCACGTAGCGCACCGACAGGCGGGCGCGATAGCGGTAGCCCCAATCCGGGCCCTGAATCGGACGCAGGATATTTTCTGGCTTGACTTTGCCCAAGTGCCACAAACTGTCTTCCAGGGCGCGCTGCTTGACCGCGACTTGCGCACTGACGTGCAGATGTTGCATCTTGCATCCGCCACACGCGCCTTCATGCAAACCGAAGTGGGGACACAGCGGCGTCACCCGCTGGGATGACTCGCGGTGAACCGCCGTTACCGTAGCCTTCTCGAAGCTGGCTTTGGAGCGATCAATAGTGACACTGACAACTTCAAACGGCAACGCGCCATCGATAAAAACCACTTTGCCGTCGCGTCGGTGCGCAATGCCCTGCGCATCGATATCAAGCGATTCGACGTAAAACCCGTCTTTCGGAGCAGCGGCTTGCCCGTTCGCGGGTTCAGTCACATCCGACAAAGCTCAGCCCCACGCGCGCAAGAATTCTTCCCAATGCGTCTCTTTGGGCGCCAACTGCCCCAAAGTGTCTTTTACCTGCGCAATCTCCTGTTCGTATTCTTTTTCCAGCAGGCCACCGCGCATTTTCTGGAAACGGCAATACAAAAGATAAGTGTTCATCACGTCGGTTTCGCAATAACGCCGGATATCGTCCAGCTTGCCCTCCAAGTATGCCGGGTAGACCGCCGAGCCATCCATGCCAAGCTTGCCTGGAAAGCCGCAGAGCTTGGCCATCGCATCGAGCGGCGCATTGTTTTTGGGCTGGTACAGCGCCAGCAAATCCATCAGGTCCAGGTGGCGCATGTGGTACCGGCTGATGAAGTTGTTCCATTTGAACTCCCGGTCGTCCTCGCCCATATCCCAATACTTGTCGGCCACCACGCCGTGTTTGAGTCCGCGGTAATGCAACACCGGCAGATCGAATCCGCCGCCATTCCAGCTCACCAGTTGCGGAGTGTGTTTCTCGACCGTATTGAAAAACGTCTGGATGATCCTGCCCTCGGACTGGTCATCCTTGTCCACGAATGAATGGATGCGTAGCCCCTCGGCATTGCGAAACACCGCGCTGATAACCAGCACGCGCTGCAGATGCAGCGGCATAAAGTCGGTCTGGCCCTTTTCCTTGCGTTCCGCCAGCCAGGCTGCATAAACGTCTGTGTCGCTGACGTCGAGCGCTGCTCCCCGCAGGAACCGCAAGCCCGCGACGTCAGGAATCGATTCGATGTCAAAAACCAGAACCGGCCAGCTCATGGCATTCAGCCGCCGTTTATCGCGGTGGCAGGTATTTGGCCGGGTCCACCGGTTTGCCTTGGCGGCGAACCTCGAAGTGCAGTTTGACGCGATCCGCATCGCTGTTTCCCATCTCTGCAATTTTTTGTCCCCTGCGCACGGTCTGGTCTTCCTTTACCAAAAGGACCTGATTATGGGCGTATGCGGTCAGATACGTATTGTTGTGTTTCAGGATGATCAGATTGCCGTAGCCGCGCAGACTGGCCCCCACATACACCACACGTCCATCGGCCGCCGCGAGTACGGCGTCTCCCGCGGCCCCGCCAATATCCAGGCCTTTGTTCTTGGCTTCATCGAAGCCCGTAAGAACACTACCTTGCGCCGGCCACATCCAGCTCACGTCGTCGTCACCGCCCGCGGTGGGGGGTGCCGCGGACGCCGGCGCCGCTGCCACCGTGACCGGAGCGGCGACAGCACTCGCGCTGGACACCGGTGCCACGGTCGTGGACGTAACCGCGGCTGGCACAACGGGACGTGTCACAACCGCCGACGCCACGATGGGCGCCGGCGCGGGTGCAACGACCCGCAACACCTGTCCGACTTCAATCAGGTTTGGATTGTCCAGACCGTTCCAGCGCGCTACGTCTTTCCAGTTCTGGCCGGTTTCAAGTCCAATGCGGATCAAGGTGTCGCCTGGCTTTACGGTGTAGTAGCCCGGTTTGCCCGCGTTCTCGATTCCCGGCGGTGGGCGTTGCGCCGCCGCACCCGGGTCCACCGCCACTGGAACGGGGGCGGAAACGCCTGCGCCGCGGTCCTCCACCGGAGCCCGATTGACCACTTGGGACCCGCACCCGGCGAGCCACGACACGGCCACCAGCGACAGCAACCATGCCCTATTTCTACCAGACAAACCCATCATTCGAACTCCCTTCACGCAACACCCGATTTTAGGGGGACAAAATGCACTGCTTCGAAAACGCTTTGCCGCAATCCAAGAACCGTTTTGTCAATCACCAGCAGCGCCTGCTGCCGCGATGCACCACCTGCCATCGATACCGGAGCGACCAGTCGGCCGCCCACTGCAAGTTGATCGGTCCAGGCCTGCGGAACCGCGTCGCCGCCCGCCGCCGCGATAATGCCGGCATACGGCGCGCCCTTGGCAAAACCGGCCCTGCCGTCTCCAAACAAAAGATGTACGTTCGCCAGCCGCAGGTGGCGCAGGTTGTCGCGCGTCTTGTCATGCAAGGCGCGCAACCGCTCAATGCTGTATACCTCGTCGGCCAGCAGGCTCAGCACGGCGGCCTGGTAACCGCAACCGGTGCCTATTTCCAGTACCCGACCGAGCTTGCCCGCGCAACCGTTACGCAGCAGCTCGATCATGCGTGCTACCACTCCGGGCTTGGAAATGGTCTGCCCCAACCCTATCGGCAAACTGGTGTCCTCATAGGCTTGGCCGCGTAGCGCGCTATCCACGAACCGGTGTCGCTCGACGGTTGCAAGCGCCTCCATCACTCTCGGGTCCGACAAGCCATGGCCGGCAAGTTTTTGCACCATGTTCCGCCGCACGGCCTGGAACTCCAAAGCCGGTCGTGGCACTGCTTGCGATGATTGAACTGGCTGCGCGTTTTTAGCGCCGGATAACGCGCTTGCATGCCCGTGCGGATACGCCGCCGCAATGGCACCGGCTCCGTTTTTGGCCGCAAGTCGCGACCGGTTTGCCGCAAGATCGAGCCGGGCCGGGAACGAGGGCCGCTGTTTCATGCCCGCACGGCGGGCAGGTTGCGGCCAATGCTGGCCGCGGTCTGTGCCCAATAGCTCAAATAGTCGTGGTCGGTCAAGTCGGTCTTGAGCGGCGTGAGAGAAACGTGCCCCTGCACCGTTGCATGGAAGTCGGTTCCTTCGGCGTCGTCCTTGACCGCGCCCGCGCTCCCGATCCAGTACATGGTCTCACCGCGCGGGCTGGTTTGCGTGATGACCGGCTCGGCGGCATGGCGTCGCCCAAGCCGGCAAACCTTCATCGGCTTGATCAGCTCCAGCGGCAAGTTCGGTATGTTGACGTTGAGCAGCCACGGGTTGGTGCCCACCAATTGCTGGCGCATCATCTGCAACACCAGTTCCCTGGCCTTCGCGGCGGCTGCGTCGATATGGTGCCATCCCTTCTCCACCTGCGAAAAAGCAATCGCGGGAACACCGAAAAGATACCCCTCCATGGCCGCACCCACCGTGCCCGAATAAATCGTGTCGTCGCCCATATTCGCGCCGTTGTTGATGCCTGACACCACCAGATCCGGCCGGTAGCCCAATAACCCCGTCAAGGCGATGTGCACGCAGTCGGCCGGCGTGCCATTGATGTATCTGAATCCATTGGCGGCGCGCGTTACATACAAGGGGCCATGCAGGCTCAAGGCATTGGACTTGGCGCTGTTGTTGAGTTCTGGCGCCACCACTTCAACCTCGGCAACGTCTTTGAGCGCTTCGTACAACGCCACGATGCCGGGAGCCTGGTAACCGTCGTCGTTGGAAATTAGGATTTTCATGGGTCGCGGGAGATGCAGGCGATTGTAGGTGGCGCATTGCGGTGCAGGTCACGCGTGAGACATTTTCGATCCGCTTGCACCCGTATGATGGGCTCAACTTTTTGGAGAAACCCGATGCACGCATGGCTTTGTGAAAACCCGGTGGGCGTGGACGCACTTAACTGGAAAGAGCTTCCTACGCCGCAACCGAAGGCTGGAGAGGTTCTGATAAGCATCAAGGCGGCGAGCCTCAATTTTCCAGACCTGCTGATCGTGCAGAACAAGTACCAGTTCAAACCCGCCCTGCCCTTCGTGCCGGGCTCTGAATACGCGGGTGTGATTGAGGCCGTGGGAGCGGGCGTGCACCATCTGAAACCAGGGCAACACGTTGCATGTCTGTCCGGCACCGGCGGCTTCGCCACGCACGCGATCGCGGCCGCCAGCATCTGCATGCCGTTGCCGAGCGAATTTCCGTTTGTCGATGCCGCTGCTTTCATCATGATTTACGGCACTTCGTACCACGCGCTGCTGGATCGGGCTCAGTTAAAAGCCGGTGAAACGGTGCTGGTTCTGGGCGCCGCCGGCGGTGTTGGCACGTCCGCCATCCAGATCGCCAGGAATGCGGGCGCACGTGTTATCGCGGCAGCGTCCAGCGACGAAAAATGCGCTCTGTGCAAGTCGCTCGGAGCCGACGCGACGATCAACTACAGCACGGAGAATCTTCGCGACGCGATCAAGGCACTGACCAATGGCAAGGGCCCGGATGTAATTTACGACCCGGTGGGCGGTGACTTCTCGGAACCCGCGTTCCGCTCGATCGCGTGGCGCGGACGTTACCTGGTGGTCGGGTTTGCGGCCGGTGCCATTCCGGCGTTGCCCTTGAATCTCGCCCTTCTCAAAGGCGCGTCCATCGTGGGTGTGTTCTGGGGTGATTTCGCGAAACGCGAGCCTCAGGCCAATGCCGCGATGATGGCTGAGCTGGCGCAGTGGTACACGTCAGGCAAGATCAAACCCGTAATCGACAGCACCATGCCCATGGCGGAACTCAAGGCGGCCTATGCGCATATGGGCTCGCGTGGCGTCAAGGGCAAATTGGTGATGGTGAACTGAAACGGGTTCAAGCGTCCGCGTCTTTTGGCAGCTCGTCCAAACCCATCAACTGTGTAGCGGCATGGGGATCGGCTTCCTTGTCTTTGTCCTTGTCCGGCGGATATTTCACGGCGTCGGACCACAACGCCCACACCGACTCCGAATCCTTTTCAATCACATCCGGCACCGGAATCGCGTCGCCCGGGACGTAGGAATCGAGTTGCGCGGGCACCGTGGCGGCAAAGCCAGGCACTGGAGCAGCTACGGGCTTTATGGAAGCTTGGGGTTTTGCCATTACGTATTCATCCTTGAATAACTGGTTGCCGAAACAATAGCGCAGTTTCGGGCTGCGGCAGAGATTGACTGTGACGATTCGCAACAGTTTTACATAAAAAATCGTGGCGGCGCCAGCATTCCGTGCGAACCCCGGCGATCGCTGAGGCATAAGCTCAATTGATTGGGTTGACCGACAAGGCTTGAGCCCTGAAAGCAGCTATCGCTCCCGGCCCTGCCATAGACTATCTCCTCCACCCGCGGCGACCCGGTGACGCAGATAAACACGATGTCCGAGGCGTGTGCGCAGACTGCATTGCTGGCAGCCTCTTTGGCACCGGCCGCAATCAGATCTGCCAGGTTGTCACGACTTCGGTCGCGCCATTTCTCGCTTCGTCCCACAACTTGATCAGCCGCGCATAACGCAGTGCAATGTCGGCAACCACTTGCGCGTCATCCATCTGGCCGGCAAACCAGAGCGTTGCCGAATTGGCAAAAATCGAACGGCCCACGGCAAAGCCGCGGCAAATGGCGTGCGGCGCAGCGATGCGGAAACTCAGTTCCAGCTTGTCCTCGCTCGCCTCCAGCCCCAGCATCAGTACCCCGCGGCAATACGGGTCGTAGCGCGCGATCACGGCTGCGATGTTTTCCCATTCCGGCGCGCTTGCCGCAGGCGGCAGCTTCCACCAGTCGGGGAATATTCCGGTCTGGTAAATCTGCGCAAGGGCCTCGGCCAGCGTGCTTTCGTCACGCGGCATATCGCGCGGCGGAATCACTTCAATCAGGAACTCATGAAAGCTGTCCACGCTGGCGCTCTGTAGCTCGGCCAGACGCGATAGCTGGGCATCACGCAGCGCGGGCGGGTCGTGCGGGTGATAACTCACCAGGCACTTGGCCACGTGCTCACCGGGCCAGGTACGCATGGCGGCGCCGAGCTGGGCACCGGCCTCGAATTGCAGCGGACGGGAACCCGGCAGTTCAACCGGTCGCGCGACCCACCAGCCTTTGCCGGTTACGGCGGGCAACACGTCCGCGCCGAATCGGTCATCCACGATGATGCCGGTTCCCGGTCGTTGGCCCGCGCCCGTGCGCGCCCCTTCGGCGACCAGCCACTTGAAGCGGCCGATACGCTCGTGGCCAACGCCATGGCGGTCGGCGATGTCCTGCAGTTGCGTCCGGTGGTCGAAGGCCAGCACGACAAGTTCGTCCCAGCGGCGCGTACGCGTGCTGGCCCGGTGCAAATGTTCCAGCCGCGGATCTTCGCGCAGGCGGCGTGTCACCGATCCATGGGACAGGAAGAACTGCAGCTCGTCCCAGCTTGCCATTGCCGGCGCACAACCATGGCGCGACACCACCAGCGCCCCGCAGGCATTGGCCCAGGCGCAGCAACTCGCGATCGGTTCGTCCCGTATCCAGCCGCGCAAAAACCCCGCCATGAAAGCATCGCCGGCCCCCAGCACGTTGTAGACCTCGACCGGAAAGCCGGGGCCTTGCAACCCCTGCTCCAGGTCACGCGGAATTGGCCCGTTGAACACCACGCAACCCATCGGGCCGCGCTTGACCACCAGCGTCGCGGCGGTCAGGCTACGCAGCCGGCGCAGTGCCGCCAGCGTGTCGGTGCTGCCACCGGCGATGTGGATTTCTTCCTCGGTTCCGACTACCAGGTCGCATTGCCCGATGACGGTTTGCAGATGCGTACTGACCTCGCCAGAAGGCACAAAACGCTGCTCTCCCATGCCCGGGCTGGTGAGCCCCCACAACACGGGCCGGTAGTCGATGTCCAGCACAACCCGTGTGCCAGCGGCCTTCGCCAGCGACATGGCCTTGCGACAGCTAGCGTAGGGAGCGGGCTGCGACAGGTGTGTTCCGGAGATCAGCAGCGCGGTCGCCGAGGCAATGAACCCTGCATCGAAGTCGTCCTGGCTGATAGCCATGTCGGCACAGTTGTCCCGGTAGAAAATCAGCGGAAAAGTGTCGCGGTCCTGAATGCCCAGAAAAACCAGCGCCGTGAGACGTTTAGCATCGGTGCCGACGTGGCTTACATCCACCCCTTCGGCCTTCAAGGTCTCGCGCACGAAGCGCCCATGGTGCTCGTCACCGACCCGTGTCAGCATGGCCGGCCTAAGCCCCAGACGCGCCGCGCCCACGGCGGTGTTGGCGGGGGAACCGCCCAGGTACTTGGTAAAAGTAAGCATGTCTTCCAGGCGGCCACCGATCTGTTCGCCGTACAGATCGACCGCCGCACGGCCCATGCAAATCAGGTCGAGCGGGCGTTTCATGGCGCGGCCTCGCGCCGACGCGCTTGTCGCAAGACTTTGCCCGCGGCCTGTTCGGCCAAGTGATGTCCGGTGCTCACCACCAGGGCCTGCGCCAGACAAAGCGGTGCCACGAGCGAGCGAAACGGCAGGTCCGAATCGTCGGCCAGATCCAGACACACGCTGGCGCTGGGCGCGAGGGGCGACAGAGGGCCGTCGGTGATCGCAATGACAGACGCGCCAACATGGCTGGCCTGGGCCGCGGCGTCGACCACCTCGGGCGAGTAACTGCGAAAACTTGCCGCAACCAGTACATCGCCGGGCGCAATGGAACGCAGGCTCTCGCCCAGCATGCCGCCGGCGCCATCGAGCAGATGGGTACGCAGCTCGAGCTGGCTCAGCGCGTACGCCAGGTAACTTGCTATCGGGAACGCGCGGCGCTGCGCCAGCACATGGATACGCGATGCCGCAGCGATGAGCTTGACCGCGGCTTTGAGGTGCGCCTGAAGAACTTTCTCCTCCAGGTGGCCAAGTTCCGCCACCGACTGGTTGACCAGCTGGTGCAATACGCCGGCGGGCGCGTGCACGCCGTTGGTCTTTTTGCGCCGCATCCGCTCGATACGCTCGCGGTAGCTGTCGGAACGCTCCAGCAGGTGAGAGCGAAACACCTGCTGCATTTCGGAGAAACCGCCATAACCCAGCGCGTTGGCAAAACGGATCATGGCCGATGGCTGTACTTCAGTCGCCTGCGCCACTGTGGCCACGGTGCCCAATGCCATTTCATGCGGCTGCTCCAGCGCGAAGCGCGCAATACGCTGCAGCTGCTTGGACAGGTCCGGATAGGCCCGGGCAAGCAGGTCCTTCAATTCTTCGTAAGTCGTCACGGAGCGCATCGAAACCTTGCCGCATTTTAGAACAAATAATCTTTCATATTTAAATAGTAGAACGTATATTCCGTTTTGTCCAGCGTTTTGTGCGGGACGTCACAAGAACGCTCGGTGTCGTGCTCATAACGGCGGCACTGGGCGGTGTCGTAGCACTGTTCATCTCGCACCGGCAAGGCATCTACTATGCGCTGCTGACGATTGCGTTCTGCCAGGTCTTCTGGTTCGTGGCCAACAAATGGCACACGGGTGGCGAGGACGGCCTGCTCAATATCAGGCGCTTGAGCGCTGACTTCGGTCTTGTGTCCATCCCCCTTCTCAGCAACGACGCGCTGTACTTCTTCTGTCAGGCTGTCTTCGCCGTGGTGGCATTCTCCCTGTGGCGGCTGATCCACTCACCGCCGGGCCGCATCTTCGGCGCCATCACGGGCTTTGAGTTGCCGTCTGAAAACAAATGAGGGGGCATCAACGCCCGCCGCGTGGGGGATTTTTATGTTCGGGACTGGCGCCGACTTTCCACCCGCCCAGAGGGGTTTCTGATTATTCGACTTACTTGGTTACCTTTTTCATAGTGCGGTGCATGGTGCGGTGCGCGTGGCGCTTAACCGCATGGTGGGTCATAGGCATGGGGGCTTTGACATCAGCAGCGGGATGCGCTTTGGCATATGCCGCATCATGTTCGGCGATCAGTTTTTGGCCAGCGGCATTTGCCGGGGTCTGTGCAAAGCTGGACAACGCGCAACCTGACAACAGGCACGCGGCAATGAGTGATTTTTTCATGATATTTCCCTTGGGTTTATTCAACACCCAGGGAAGCGGAATTGCTTGCTGGGCGCAGACCTAACGGCGGAGCTGGCGCGTGCGTTGACCGCTGCCGCAGGGACGGCATGAATGCCTACACCGTGGAAATATGCCTCCACAACCGGACAACGCGCCGGGTCGTCATTTGCAGGGCTCAATTTAGGCAAGTAGCCTACAGATTGCCTACAACTCTCATCAAAAGAAAAAGCCCGCTACGTTTTAAATAGCGGGCTTTCCTTTGCTGGTTTGGGGTGGCTGATGGGGCTCGAACCCAAGCTCTCAGCTACCCGGTACTCCCCTGAATGCCCCTTTTCAGAGGGAAGAGGCTAGTTACCGGCCCCTGTGTTCCCCGAATTAGGCCCAGAATTAGGCCCAAAATCATCGCGCCTTTCCGTTGGAACTGGTCGCAAAGCCGAGCGAAAACCCTCGACGTTTATCGACGTACACCTTCTCCGCTTTCAAGGCGAAGCCCCCGGTCTGGTTTGAGCGTTCCGGCGGTCACTATGGCGCCAACCGCCTTGATCACCGGCACCGGCTCCCCGTTCCATCGACTGGTCGACAGTGCCTTTGCCTTCGGTCAATTCGCGGTCTACTGGTATCGACCAGCAGCCCGCCCATCTCCAGTGCGAACACTGGCACTGTGAGCGCGAGGCCACCCCAGTGCCGCCAAGACATGTACAACAACTCCGGGCTGTCCTCAGCCTCTGCTGTCGCGAGCACCGGCTCCAGCGCCATGCCGCAGATGGGGCAATTTCCCGGTCGTACCTGCCGTATCTGAGGATGCATCGGGCAGGTGTACTCTGCACCACTCGCCGCTGACTTTGACCACGCCTTGCCTTGGCTAGACCACATGGCCTGCATGAGCCGTGTGTTCATGGTGCATTTCGTGCCCGGCGTGGCTATGCGGATGGGCACCGGCGACTTTGGGATTTTGGACGTCGGGGGGCAACTGCATGATTCTCTCCATGTTTTGGAATCCGGCGTACCTTCTTACGTTGAGAAGATCAAAGGCGGACTTCCCCTTGCGGCGGCGGCCCACCCATCGGTCAAGCGCAGCAGCAGCCTTTGCGGACCACCGCGACGCCAGGGCTGGCAGTCGCCTCGACCGACACCGGCGTGTATTCGGCTTCTGCGATGGCGTCGTGCAGTTCCCGACCGCTTGCACCCACCGGTTCGATCACGACGCGGCGCGTGGCCAGGTCGACTTGCACCTTTCATCCTTGTCTTCGGCTTTCACCGCTTTGGTGATGGTGCTAACGGAGTGTCCGCAGGTCATGTCGTTGACTTCAGAGGATAGGAAATTCAACCGCCCAGACCCAAAAATAACCCAAATATCGCACCGGCGGCCATCCCCAAAACCCGCACTTTGCCAGCGCCAACAAGAACACTGGGCTTCGCTTGGTCCTGATGTTATGGTCACGCGGGCTTTTTGGGGTCGATTTGTTTTTGTTGTCAAAAGTGACGGTAGGAGATCGAGCACTGGCGTAGGGGTGGTCTGATAAGCCCTTGATTTCATTGGTGTTCCTGTTCACTTTTTTCGGGCGTATTGTGTCTGCCCCAACCAACGGAGACACAAGATGCAAAGCTGGCAAACGACCTACCTTGGTCTGCGAGAGCTGCCACGCGAAATCAGCACCTTCGAGCTACAGTCGTTTTTCACGTACAGCCGTACTGAGCGCGAGCTCATTAACGCCCGCCGAGGCAACGCCCACAAGCTCGGGCTGGCATTGCACATCGGTTTCTTGCGGTTGAGCGGGCGCCTGCTGAATTCGGTGCGGATCGTTCCGACAACGCTGTGGCAGCATCTGGGCAACGAAATCGGCACCACCGGCCCTGAATTGGCTTCCCTGCGAGCCCTGTATGTTCGTGGTCGAACCCTCTTTGACCATCACCAGTTGGCTTGTGATGTTCTGGGATTCAAATTGATGACGGAGCACCAACGTCGCGCCTTGGTACGCACCCTGCGTGATGAGGTGGCTCGATGTGCCGATCGGGATCAATTGCTCGTATTCGCCAGGCGCTGGTTGTACCAAAGCAAGATCCTAATCCCACGCGACCGTGACATCCGCGTCCTGATCACAGCTGCGCTGGGACAACTCGAAGAAGAAACGGCCGAGACGATTGCGACAGTGGTGCCGCCTGAACTGCTGGCGCGCTGGCGAGATGCCATGGCCGCATTGCGCCCTGATGGGCAAACCCAGCAGAGCTGGCTTTGGTCGGCACCGGCCAAACACTCAACCAAACAAATTGGCGAAGTGTTCGAGCGAATCGAGCTCCTGTACGCCCTGGATGTCCACAAACACCTGGACGACCTGTCCGGTCTCATTGTTCGCCGCTATGCACGCCGCCTGGCTTCAAGGCCGCCCTCGGTGGGGGCCAGGATCAAAGAGCCCGCTCGCACAGTGGAAGTTGCCTGCTTTTTACGGTACTGCCTGTTTACCGCGACCGACCAAGCCATTTTGATGATTCAACGGCGCGTTGCCGATCTCTGGCGCACGGTCGCAGCAGGTGTCACGGAGACCGTCAACTGGGCCGACCTGTACAAGACCTTGCTCGCAGAGCTGGCTGGTTTGGTCGCCCGAGGCGAGATGCCAGAGGCGGAGTTGCGCACGCGTCTTGTTGCCTTGGTCAGTGCCAGCCAACAAGGTAAACCACCCAGCCGCGCCTCGGCGGTGCGCGAGCGTCTATTTGACGCCATCCGTCCCGTGCGCTCCTTGCTGGCCGAAATCACCAAGCTGCCCTGGCAGGCCAACAGCGAGCACCCGGTGACCACAGCCTTGGCCCAATTGACGAAACTGTACGCGGGCAAACTTCGCGAACTACCTGCTGATGTCAGCGCCCCTCGCTTGGGTTCGGTCTGGAGTGCAGCAATCGCGGGCACCGACCGGGAGCGGGCGTTTCGGGCTTTGGAGGTGGCCACCCTGTTTTCATTGCGGCGTGCCGTGCGCAATGGTTCGGTTTGGATTGAGCACAGCCTGAGCTTTCGTGGCCGCGCACGCCTGTTCTTCACTGATGCGCGCTGGCAGGAAGAAGCCAAACGGCACTATGCACGCCTGTCATTGCCGGCCAAAGCGAGCACGTTTCTGGAGCCGTTACTGGCCAAGGTCCGCGCCGGCGTGGATGCAGTGGCCGCCGCCGCGCGCAGCGGTGTGCTGCGCGTGGACGACGAACTCCCCCCTTTCAGTATTGCCGGCAGAGGATGAAGATCCAGAGGTGATTAAGTTGAGGGCCAAACTTGACCTGCGGATCGGTGAGGTGCAACTCCCAGAAGTGATCCTGGCCGTTGACGCTCAGGTACGTTTCAGCTGGATCATGCTTGGCCGCGAGCCACGTTCGACAGAAGAGCTGCTGATGGTCTACGCCGGCATCATGGCCCACGGCACCAGTCTGACGGCGGCCGAATGCGCCCGTATGATTCCGCAGTTGTCAGCCACCAGCATCCGCCAGGCCATGCGTTGGGCCGGGGACGAGCGTCGCTTGAGCCAAGCCTGCCAGGCGGTATTGGAGTTCATGCAGCGCCACCCCATCGCAGCGACATGGGGTCGCACGGACCTGGCGTCGTCCGACATGATGAGCATGGAAACCACCCAACGGGTGTGGCAGGCCCGACAGGATCCAAGACGCAACACGTCCTCGATTGGCATCTACTCCCATGTGCGTGACCGATGGGGGATCTTCTACGCGCAGCCTTTTGTGCTCAATGAGCGTCAGGCAGGGGTCGCCATTGAGGGTGTCGTGCGCCAAGAATCCATCGAGACCAGCCAGTTGGCGGTGGACACCCACGGGTACACCGACTTTGCCATGGCGTTGGCCCGGCTACTGGGGTTCGATCTATGCCCACGACTGAAGGAATTGAAGCAGCGTCATCTGTACGTGCCGCGTGGCACGGTCATTCCACCGGAGATCGCAGCAGTTTGCGAGGCTACCGTCGATACCGCTTTGATTGAGAAGCACTGGGACACCTTGGTCCATTTGGCAGCTTCGGTGATGAGTGGCAACGCCAGTGCAGTCGCAGCGCTGGCCAGATTTGGATCGGCCGCGCGGGGAGACCCCATCTTCGAGGCGGGTGTTCAGTTGGGGCGCTTGCTGCGAACAGCATTTCTGGCCGACTACTTCGTCAAAGACGCCTTCAGGAATGAGCTGCGACGGGTTCTCAACCGCGGTGAGGCGGTCAATGCCTTGAAACGGGCGATCTATACCGGGCGGGTGAGTCCGGCGCAGGCCAAGCGGACCGAGGAAATGCAGGCGGTGGCTGACGCTTTGAGTCTGTTGGCCAACCTCATCATGGCCTGGAACACAACCCAGATGCAGGCCGTTCTGGACCGCTGGGCCAACCGGCGCCAGGTCATCCCGGCTGAGCTCACAGGAAAAATTGCGCCGACGCGGCTGCAAGGCATCAATTTGAGAGGCGTATTCCGCTTTCCGGTAGAGCGCTATGCCAGTGAAATCCTGCCGTCACAAGCTGAGGCGAAAACCGGCACCAATGACTGAAACCAATCTCGCCATGACGCCCTCAAACGGGGATTTAAAAGTGAACAGGAAAGTCAATTGAATCAATGGCTTATCAGGCCACCCCTACGCCAGTGCTCGTTCTCCTACCGTCACTTTTGACAACGAAAACAAATCGACCCCG